>JBJEKE010000001.1:0-1556 GCA_051878475.1 Muribaculaceae bacterium
ACGGTTTTGCAGCCAGAATCGCGACATCTTCACCGATGCCGAGCTCCGTCGCAAATATCCAAGCTGGAAAAAATTCGGTTACCGACATTGTCGAGCCGTTCTTCGAAAACACGTTCATGCAAGGCTTCCTTGCCAACATATACCTGCGTCCGTCGTGTTATGCATGCCCGGCAAAGGGCGGCAAAAGCGGAGCCGACATTACTTTGGGCGATTTTTGGGGAATCGAAAGCATTGCTCCCGATTTCGACGACGACCGCGGCACTTCGCTGGTACTCGTCAACACCGACCGAGGAGCCGAGGCGCTGAAAAGCGTGGATGCTGTCCTTCAGCAGCGCACATATGCCGAGGCGCTCCAAGGCAACCCGAGCATCATCAGCAGTGTGGGCGTTCCGCGAAGCCGAAGGTTCTTTTTCAGTAGATTCGGCAAGGAAAACGACATTGAACAGCTGATAAAGCGGGCGCTTAGCGTAAAACCGCCGTTCACAGCCCGCGCTATTGGCTTTGCCAAACGCAAAATCAAACAATTTTTCAAGAGATGAGAATCGGGATTGTGACTTTGTGCCTGCATGCCAACTATGGTGGCATTCTGCAGGCCTATGCGCTGGCCGAGGTGCTCCACCGCATGGGGCACGATGCCGTGCAGCTGCAGCCCTATCCTTACTACCGGCTACTGCATTCTCCGCTTGCCATGCCGCTGGTATGGTGTAAGCGTGCCTATCGTCGATACTTCGGTGGAGAAACCGATCTCCCGATTTTCTCACATCCCACAGCGTTTATTCGCCACAACACCGACCGATTCATCCGTCGGCACATCCCGGTGAAATACGTTAAGGACAACAATTGGGATGCTGCGCTGGCGGCCGAGTTCGATGTCATCGTCGTGGGTAGCGACCAGGTCTGGCGCCCGGATTATGCACAGCCACTCAATCGGCATTTCGCCGATTTCGCTGCCGGTTCGTCGGCTCGTATCGTCAGCTATGCGGCTTCGTTTGGCACCGACAAGCCGACGATTTCGGCCGAAAAGGCGGCCGAGCTTGCACCGCTGGTGCGCAGCTATGCAGCAGTGAGCGTACGCGAGGCGTCGGCGGTCGACATTTGCCGCCGCTTGTTTGGCGTCGAGGCCACCCATGTGGTCGACCCCACAATGCTCCTCAATCGCGCCGATTACGAGGCGCTGGCTGCCAAGGCGCCGCTCTGCCCGGGCAACCTCATGACCTACGTGCTCGACGAATCGCCGGACACCGAGGCGTTCATTGCCCGCTTGGCGCAAGCCAAAGGGCTCTCACCTTTCCGCTCAAATTCGCGCCACGAGGACTGGACCGCGCCCATATCGCAGCGTCGGCAGCCGCCAGTCGAGAATTGGCTCCGCGGATTCTGCGACGCAAAGCTGGTTGTCACCGATTCGTTTCATGCCTGCGTGTTCAGCATAATTTTCAATGTGCCGTTCATTTGCATCGGCAATGCCACTCGTGGCATGAGCCGGTTCCACTCGTTGCTCTCGATGTTCGGGCTCACCGACCGGCTGGTCGACATCGCCAATATTGACCAAGCTCACG
>JBJEKE010000002.1:0-1553 GCA_051878475.1 Muribaculaceae bacterium
CCGGTTTTGAGCATAGTGATATTCTATGTCAATTACTTTGTTCTGATTGACAAATTCTTCTTCAACAGAAAGAAACTATGGATATTCATCCTGCTTAATTTACTGTTTATCGTCATTGCTGTTTTATTCCGAAGTTGGATAGATACTCTCCTTCCTCCTCGTCCAGAGTTCTTTGATGTTAATGTTCATTTGCGTGGGACCGATTCGGTGAAATTCAATTTTGAACCTCATCTAACTCGCGACCTCATTATGCTTTTGCTCACCATCTCACTTGCAGTGGCTGTAAGACTTTTGTCGAAGTTCAATAAACTTAACAATGCCCAGCTTGAACTGGTGGCCAAGCAGCGAGAATCGGAGTTGAAGAACCTGAAGAGCCAGCTTAATCCGCATTTCCTCTTCAATACGCTCAACAACATCTATGCACTCATTGCCGTTTCACCTGCCAAGGCTCAGTTGGCCGTGCATGAACTTGGTAATTTGTTGAGATATGTGCTTTACGAGAATAAGGAACAGGAAGTGGAACTCAGCAAGGAAATTGGTTTTATTGAGAACTATATATCGCTCATGAAGCTGAGGCTTTCGCCCGATGTTGTGCTCAACGTTAATATTGAACGAACAGAAACCGAAAACATCAAAATAGCACCGCTTATGTTTGTCTCGCTGGTGGAGAATGCCTTCAAGCATGGAATCTCTAATTCAAAACCATCGTATATATCAATCTCTCTGCTTTCCGACAATCAAAAAGTGATGTGCACCATTGAGAACAGCAATTTCCCGAAACCCAAATCCGATAAGTCGGGCTCGGGAATAGGACTTAAGAACTTGCAGAAGCAATTGTCGATACTATATCCCGATTGCTCCGATTTGTCGATTCAAAGCGACGATGACAAATTTCGGTCGGTATTAACAATTTATTATAAGAAACGACAAGATAATGAGAAAACTCAGATGTTGCGTGATTGACGACGAGCCATTAGCTTTAGGCCTTATTAAAAGCTATGTTGAACAAACTCCATTCCTGGAGTTTGTGGATGGCTTCCAGTCGGCTTCGTTAGGCATTAAGACAATACTTGATGGAAATATCGATTTGGTGTTTCTCGACATCCAGATGGCCGAACTCAATGGAATTGAGTTTGCCCGGGTGATTCCGGCTCATTGCCGTATTATATTCATTACGGCTTATCAGCAGTATGCAATAGATGGATTCAAAGTCAACGCGCTCGATTATTTGCTTAAACCGGTAAGCTACAGCGAATTCCTGAATTCAGCCAACAAGGCATTGAAATGGTTTGAAGTAAACGACCGCGCTGTTGAGGTTTATGACAATGACAACAAGTTCATAATAGTTAAGAGCGAATACAAGCTCATACAGATCGACATCAACAAGATTCTGTACATCGAAGGGCTGAAGGATTATGTGAAGATATATATAGAGGATTCGCCTCAGCCGGTGCTGTCGCTAATGTCGCTGAAGACTCTCGAAACAAGCCTACCTTCATCACGTTTTATAAGGGTTCACCGCTCTTTCATAGTCCAGACATCGAAAATCCGTC
>JBJEKE010000003.1:0-1541 GCA_051878475.1 Muribaculaceae bacterium
CCAGCCGGTGCAGTGCACTATCGAAGGCTCCCAGCGCAGCTTCTTGACCGTCTCCAGCACGCCACGGGCAAAGAAGATGGCACGTTCGCCGTTGTCCGTATATTCCTCGCCATTCTCGTCTTCGGCCATGCGGCGCTTGCTGAAATAGTCGTCATTGTCGATGAAATAAACCTGGATGCGCGAAACGGGGATGGAGGCTACCTTGATAATCAACGGGTGGTCAGTGTCGTCTATGATAAGGTTCATCCCGGAAAGTCTGATTACCTCGTGCAACTGTCCGCGGCGCTCGTTGATATTACCCCATTTGGGCATGAACGTGCGAATCTCGAATCCGGCCTCTTGGGCTTTCTGTGGGAGTTCCCGTCCAAGTACAGACATTTCTGATTCGGGCACATAAGGGTTGATTTCCTGATTGATGAACAATACTTTCTTTGCCATATATTTCTTGAAGTTATGAGTTAAGTGTTGCCACTATGTTGCAAAGGTACGAAAAAAAAATGAAAGGGCGGTCTGTTTGTCAATATTTCAAACAAAAGCAAACATAAATTGTGTTATTTTAAAAGAGCTTTGGCCCTTTCGTCATAATGATTTGATACTCAATAGGCCTACAGGGGTGCGGCAATATGCTGCCAAGTGCTGTATTCCCTGTCGTCGTTGGGGTGGGAAGAATACAATTTGTAAGTGTTCCCAACCTCTTTTTCGTTGTCGGGTGTGGTATATATTAATAAGGTGGAAATGCGTTGTGCACCTGTTGACATTCGAAAGGAGGGCGATAAGCTACGAGTTTATCCCGTTGCTTATCACCCTCCTTGGATATTCGGTGTCGTGGACAGTTTACTCCACTACTACCAGTGCGTCTTCTTCGAGTACAGCCTGACCCTGCTTCACGCAGATGGCGGTCACCTTGCCGTCGGCCTCGGCTTCGATGTTGTTGGCCATCTTCATGGCCTCAAGTACCACGAGGGTATCGCCGGCTTTCACCTCTTGGCCCACCTCTACACAAATCTGTGTGATGGTTCCGGGCAGCGGAGCCTTGATGGCGTTAGAGGTGTTCACATTGGCGGCAGGTGCGGCTTCCTCTGATTCGGCTGCCACAGGCTGTCCCAGCACTACCTTTTTCTTCTCCGGCTCAGCTTCTTTTTCCAGCTGCACCTTGTAGCTCTCGCCGTTCACGGTGATGTCGGCTACATTGTTCTCGTCTATCGATGCGATGGCCACGTTGTACTCCTTGCCATCGATGGTATATTTGAATTCTTTCATCTTTTATTGGGTTAGGGTTTTGGGGTTACACCTAAGAATTTGGCGTTCCAGAGTGTGCATCGGGGCTGGATAGTGATGATGCCCGGCTCTGCGTCGTGTACATTGTTGCCGCTGTACTCGTAGATGGCCATAGCGATGGCTGCATATACATTCTTGTCCATATCGCCTCCTCCTTGTTACATCGGCATACAACCATGCTTCTTGGCCGGAAGCGTCTGCTTCTTGGTAGCCAACTGGGCCAGACCGCGGCAGATGCGGAAACGGGTGTTGCGCGGCTCGAT
>JBJEKE010000004.1:0-6224 GCA_051878475.1 Muribaculaceae bacterium
GCTGCAATTTTCGCTCATGGGCGCACGCGACCTCTCCGTCATCAACACGCCGCCACCCAACCGCTACCCCATTTTCACCGAAATCATCGAATGGGACGATACTGTGATACGCGACGCCATCGTACGCGAAATCGACCGCAACGGACAAGTTTTCTTTATCAACAATCGCATACAGAATATTTACTTGTTAGCCGACAAACTACGTCAACTCATACCCGACGTACGTGTAGCGGTTGCACACGGGCAAATGCCACCCGAAGAGTTGGAAAACACCATTGTCGATTTCATCAACTACGACTACGACGTGCTTTTGGCCACAACCGTCGTCGAATCGGGCATTGATATGCCGAACGTGAATACCATCATTGTGAACAAAGCCAACATGTTCGGTCTGAGCGACTTACACCAACTACGAGGCCGCGTGGGACGCAGCAACCGCAAAGCATACTGTTACCTGATTGCACCGCCGTTGAAAGAAATTACCGACGACGCACGACGCCGACTGCAAGCCATCGAAACGTTTGCCGAACTCGGTAGCGGATTCAACATAGCGATGCAGGATTTGGACATACGAGGCGCAGGCAATATGCTCGGTGCCGAACAAAGCGGTTTCATCGCCGACCTTGGATACGAAACCTATCAAAAAATTCTGAACGAAGCCATGATGGAACTGCGCGACGAAGAGTTCCCCGAGCTACAGAACACCGACAATAACCAACCACAAAATTTTGTCGGCGAATGCCAAATCGAAAGCGACCTTGATGCACATTTCCCCGCCGAATACATCTCCAACGTATCGGAACGCATGACCCTATACCGCGAACTCGACAACCTAACCGGCGAAGAGGCACTTTGCGCTTTCGAAAGCCGACTCATTGACCGCTTCGGACCTATACCGCAACCGGCCAAAGACCTCATGTTACTGCTGCGCATGCGTTGGACAGCCATGAAAATCGGCATCGAAAAATTGGTACTCAAAAACGGCCGAATGACTTGTTACCTAATTGGCAACGATACTTCACCATACTATCGCTCCGATGCTTTCAGGCAACTCATCACCTATATTTGCAGCCGACCGCAAAACAGCCGTTTAGGCGAACGCGACGGCAAACGATTCGCCACATTTATGCCCGTAGAATCGGCCGGCGACGCATGGCGCATATTCGACACATTGACAAACATCAAAATCACCGAAGAAACAATATAAACCTCAACCGATATGAAACAAAAAATAGTTGTACTCACCGGCGCCGGCATCTCGGCCGAAAGCGGATTAAGCACCTTTCGCGACAGCGACGGACTATGGGAAAACTACCGCATCGAAGATGTGTGCACGCCCGAAGCACTTATACGCAATCGACCATTGGTCATCGACTTCTACAACCAACGTCGAAAGGCAACATTGGCCGCACAACCCAACGCCGCACACCACGCGTTGAAACGTTTGGAACAAAAATTTGAAGTCTGCATCGTTACACAAAATGTGGACAACCTGCACGAACGCGCCGGCAGCAGCAAGGTGCTACACCTTCACGGCGAGCTGATGAAAATACGCTCGATGCGCCGCGACGACCGAATATACGACCTAAGTCCCGACAATCTGGAAACCACGACCGAGACCCTCGACAAATATGGCGACCATGTGCGACCCCACATCGTGTTTTTCAATGAAGATGTTCCCAACATCACCCGAGCCATAGAGCTTGCCGGCGAGGCCGACATATTTGTTGTAATCGGCACATCGCTTAATGTGTATCCGGCGGCATCGCTGCTTCACTTTGTGAAGGCCGGCACACCGATATACTACATCGACCCACACCCTGCACACGTTGAGGTGCCCAACCTGACTGTCATAGCCAAGAAAGCCACCGAAGGAGTGGCCGAGCTTGTGGAAATACTCAGCGGGAAGGCCTGATTATCACATACGCATAGGCATCGACGAAATAAGAGCATCGTCGAAGATATAAGTGCCCTGAGGCGGGCGCACCACGCAACGCGCCTCGGCAATGGCATCGCCTGTAGATGCGGCGCTGTAGAGCATTATACGCCCCGGGAGGCGTACAGCTACCGGCCGGCGACGTCGACTGCGGGTTAAGTCGTTGGTCTGCAGCCTGACGATGTAATCGCCCGGGTCGAGAAAATCGGACACCGGCAAATTCCAAGAATCGAGGCGCCACGCCAAGGGGCGAACCACTGAATCGGGAAGCAAAGCGGTAACCACCAGCTGCGGCGACACCTCAAATTCGAGTTCACCGGCGATATCGGCTTGCGGGAGATAGTCGGGATAGGCATTGGCAAGAGCGTCGGCATACCACTGGCGGATAAGAATGCGCAGATAGCGGTCGACATCACAGCCATCATGACGCTCGATGGTGCAGCCGCTGTGGCGCGGCAACAGATTCATTCGCAACATCCAGAAATCCACCATCTCGTCCTCCGACATGGTGGTGAGTCGTTGATTATAAGCAAATTTGTTGTTCATAGTAAATGATTATTGATTTCTGCAAAAATAATGGGACATTGCAGCACTCGATGGCGAAAACCGCCACTTGCCTAAACAAGGGTTGTTGATGCGGGGTCGAAAAACGGCATTGTTTTGGGTCAGACGATTTTAGAAAAGATAAGCGCCCTCCGCTGCAATGCAACAGAGGGCGCTTTGTGCCCGAGACCGGACTCGAACCGACATGGCTGTTAACCACTAGAACCTGAAACTAGCGCGTCTACCAATTTCGCCACCCGGGCTTTACGGTGCAAAGATAGTGCAAATCGATGTAACTGCAAAAAATTCGTCACATTTTTTGGAATTTTCACTTTAGGGGTTTTACGAGGATTGATGGCACGGCTTGATGCGGAGGCTTTAGGCGTGGGAAACGAGTATATGGGTTTGACGTCTGAAAGACGATAAACGGCCCGGCCTTGGCCGGGCTGTGGATAGGAATCCACGGGAATGTGGTTACGCGCCTCGTGCGGGCTGTGGATAGCCGTGGATGGAATCCACGGGTGGGAGGGGTCGCTCCGCTGGAGCGATGCCGACTTACGCGGCACCGCCACCCTCTCGGGTGGCGTGGAGCCCCCTTCGGGAGAGCGGAAGGGCCTTCGGCCCGAGACGTTTACCGTGGGAGAGATGGCTCAAAAGCCATCTCTCCCACGGCTATCTACAACACGCTCTCAGCGTGTTGTTTCGCATCCTTCAGATGCCTTTGGCAAGGGCTTCGCCCGTTGGCAACATTGCCTATTCGAGGCAAACATCCCCCACGGGCTGGCTGCGCCATGAGTGGCGGCTGCGCACGATGGTGGTATCGGCGAATGGCGATGCCCGTCGAGGTCATCGCCATTCGTTGGGAAAAGAGAGGGGATGGTTGGGCAGTTACATAGGGCGTTGCCCTATGCTAAATGGGCCTTGCCCTTTCAGGGCGCTGTGGGGTGAAATGCCGCATGGCAATATTGCCTCGAAGAGGCAAACAGCCCTTTTGTGGCACGTAGGATGGAATCCACGGATAGGGGCAGCCTCGCTTCTTTCAGAAGCTTTCCTGTTCCATGGATTTCATCTATGGCTGTATTCAACACGCTCTCAACGTGTCGTTTCGCATTCTTCAGATGCCTTAGGCTGGTGGAGCATGAGGTTCTCGAGATATTCGGCAGCCACTTCGGGCTCCACTACGAGCTTCATCATCAGGTCCTTACCGTTGGGGTCGGGTGTCCAAGTGTTCACACCGTGCTCGTCGATAACGTTAGAGCCACGAGACATCTCAAACAAACCGCAGTCGGGGCGGACGGCGGCGAGGGCGGCAGTTTCGTCCCAGCTCATCCTTCCGTTAGGGTTGTCTTGAGCGAGACACATGGTGAATGTGTCGATAACCGGGCTGCCTGTGATGCCGGATTCAACGAGGCGTTTTCCTGTGAGGATGGCGTTGCCAAGCTCAAACGGGCTGTACACCACCTCGCCGGGCCAGTTGTTCAGAGCATTCTGAGCAGCAATTGAGTCGGTGATAAGGTTGAATTCGCGGCCGGTGGTTTCGCTGCCACCCATCACGACGAGGCGGCGTACTTTCGCGCTGACGAGGTCGATACCGGCGAGCGGCGAAATGCTGTCGGGCTGCGAGCTGATTAGGTTGCTCATATTCGAAAGGAAACCGACGCTGACAATTGTAACCGAGGAATCGGGCTGTGCAGCGAGCACGCGACGATACATCACGACAGCGTCCTCGGCATCGGCCGACGAAGCGATGGTGTGGGGATAGCGCTGCGGGAGGATATCGGTCCAGCGGTCGCCTTTGTGCCAAGTGGTGCGGTCAGGGGCATCGCCACGCACGCAAGCCACCGGTATTTCGGGGCGTCCGAAATAGGTGTTTAGCACCTCGATGCAAGGGGCAGCAGTGGCGCATCGGTTAGACGAAGCCGTGCCAAGAATGCGCACTTCGCCCGAATCGGCAAGGCAGTGGAGGAGAGCCAGCGCACCCACATCGTCGTAGTCGGGAGCCATATCGGTGTCGAAAATCAGGTTAACACAATCGTTTCCTGCAACAGGCTGAGCAGCAGGCTTTTGCGTGCACGATGCAACAAGAAGCATAGCCGAAGAAGCAGCTGCGACACAAAGCAGTTTAATGGTTTTAATCATGATGAAAATGGATAAATTGGTTAATTGGTTGGTATTATTTTTTCGATTTCTTTGATTTTTTCGACTTAGAAGCCTTGGCTGACTTCTTGGACTTTGCGGCTTTAGGGGCCGATGATTTCGCCTTGCTGCGTTTTTGTCGACGGCTCGGGCTGATGCTCTTACCCTCGTAGTCGTCGCGTTCCTTCTGCAGGCGCTTCTCGTTGCGAGTCTTGTGGGTAATCATCACGCCGTTTTTCAGGTTTGGGTCGGCAGGATGGTCCTTGTCGACGAGAGCAAAGTCGAGCTGCTTTTTGAGCAGGTCGGCGCGCGCCACCTGAATCTGTACCTTGTCGCCAAGGCGATAACGGCGGTGCTTGCGCTGGCCGATGAGGCAATAGTTCTTTTCATCGAACTCGTAGTAGTCGTCCTCGAGGTCGCGCACCGGCACGAGGCCTTCGCACTTGTTTTCGTCGAGCTCAACATATAGGCCCCACTCGGTAACCCCCGATATGACACCATCGTAAACGTTACCAAGGCGTTCGCCCAGAAATTCCACCTGCTTGTATTTGATTGAAGCCCGTTCGGCGCTTGCAGCCAGCTGCTCCATTTCGCTGGAGTGCTTGCATTCGCCCTCCAGATGCTCAAGATTCGCGCTTCGGCCGCCGTTGAGGTATTTGTCGAGCAGGCGATGCACCATCATGTCGGGGTAACGGCGGATAGGCGATGTGAAGTGGGTGTAGTAGTCGAAAGCAAGGCCATAGTGGCCGATGTTCTGGGTGGTGTAGATAGCCTTCGCCATAGAGCGGACAGCCAGAGTTGCGAGCAGATTTTCCTCACCAAGCCCCTTCACCTCCTTCAACATCTTGTTGATGGAGCTGTTTACGGCAGCAGCCGAGCCGTCGACTTTCACTTTGTGGCCAAACTGACGGGCAATCATAGCCATGTTCTCCATTTTCTCCTGGTCGGGGAGGTCGTGGACACGATAAACGAACGCTTTCGGCTTTTTGCCGCGGCCGGGATTGCCGACATATTCGGCAACAGTGCGGTTGGCAAGGAGCATAAACTCCTCGACGAGCTTGTTGGCGTCCTTCGATTCCTTGAAATACACACGTATGGGGCGTCCGTTGTCGTCGATGTCGAAACGCACCTCAACGCGGGCAAAGTCGACCGAGCCATTGTCGTAACGGCGTTTTCGGAGAATTTTGGCGAGGCGGTCGAGCTCGAGGATTTCGTCGGCATAGTCGCCATGGCCGGTTTCAATGATCTCCTGGGCCTCTTCGTATGTGAAACGACGGTTGCTCTTTATCACGGTTCGGCAAATCTGCGATTTCACCACATTAGCGTCGTGGTCCATTTCGAATACACACGAGAATGTGAGCTTCTCCTCGTCGGGACGTAGCGAGCAGATACCGTTGCTGAGATGCTCGGGGAGCATAGGTACTGTACGGTCGACGAGATACACCGAAGTGGCTCGGCTCTCGGCTTCGCGGTCGATAATCGAACCGGGCGTAACGTAGTGGGTGACGTCGGCAATGTGGACCCCCACCTGCACGTTGCCATTTGGCAGGTGTGTGAGCGAGAGCGCATCGTCGAAGTCCTTGGCATCGCGAGGGTCGATGGTGAAAGT
>JBJEKE010000005.1:0-1522 GCA_051878475.1 Muribaculaceae bacterium
CTCGGGAGCCATTCCGTAATAGGCATTGCCCATATAGCTCCCTGTTCCGGTGCTCATGGTGTGGGTTCCATGCGATTCATACGAATAGTCGCTTTTGAGGGTTGCAATCGCATCTCCTGAGAATTCCGAGCCCGGGAACTGACCGCTTAGGGTTGCGTTGCCATATCCGTCGTACACGGTACCACGCACCTGTGTTCCGGTAGTGTTGTCGGGTAGATACACATATAGTATGCGGTTGTTTCCATCAGCATCCTTGAAGGCATAATGGTTGAAATCGATTCCTGTGTCGATGGTGCCGTAAATAACACCTTCGCCCATATACGATTGGTCGAGACCGGTGCCCTTATGAAGTGCATCGACATTGGTGTTCGCCGAATTGCGCACCTTGTCGGTGAGCAAGCGCAATGGCTGCGCAATATCAACTGTGGCCACACCATCAATGTCGACAAGTTCCTCGAAGCGACTGAGGGGAACACTGATGGTGAGCAGATTACCACACTCAACGCCACACACAGCGCCAAGCTGTTCGAGCTGTGCTATAGCCGATGGATTGTCTACCTCGACAAACGCATCAACACGATATTCGCCATCAGCAGCCGTCTCAACCGAATAGCGTTGCAGTAAGTCGCGCGAAGGTGCTTGGTCGGCAGAAGTGGAATTTAATTTGTCAAGAAACGATTGGGTATATGGCGTGAATCGTCCCTCACCAAATATCAGTGGAGCAAACGAAAGCACTGCCATTACCGATAATACTACTCTTCTCATGTTATCCAATAATTGTTTTTATGATTCAAAGTTATTGAAAAATATTCAGTTGTAATGCATTTTTAATATTATTTACTACAATGACAGTTTTATGAACGATGTGGAATTGTCTTGGTCACAAGTTATTGCAACGACATAAACACCTCGCGCCAGATTGGCTACATCGATGGCTATCGGCGACAAGCTATCAGCAGATGCAAATCGGCGGCGTAGCACGGTGGCACCATTAATAGCCGTTATCACCACATCTACCGATTGAACTCCGTTCGGGGCTATCACGTTAAGGGTTCCTCCGGAACAGTAAGCATGTGCTCCAAGGCTGCTTTCCGGCACACTGAGTCCACCGCTCTCAAGCACGCGGAGCAATCCGGCATAGCCGTCAACCTTTCCGGCACCGCTTTGGAGAGGGTGTTTGCCGGTGTTGACATCGCTCACAGCAGTGGCTTTTAGTATCGACTTTGCCTCTTCCGGGTCAAGCAACGGATTTGCCTCAAGCCACGTAGCAATTATGCCCGCCACACAAGGCGAGGCCATCGAGGTTCCCCAATAGGCACCCCACTGCTCGTTACGGTCATTATTCGCTAATGATAAAGCCAAGGTGTTTGTCGCCGATGTCGCATAATTGTTGTATGGCGACAATAATATGCACCCTGGAGCCACCACATCCGGACGGCTACTGCCATCAAATGCATAGCCATAGCTGGAAAAGGCTGACACCTCGCCAACAGGATATTCCGAATAGCTGTACTCTGTTCCA
>JBJEKE010000006.1:0-6172 GCA_051878475.1 Muribaculaceae bacterium
ATATATATGTATGATGTCGCTCGAAAAACATATCATCAGGCTGTTCTTGACAAGTTTATAGCGGTTGATGTTGATGCTGCATTCTATTTCACCCTGTATGCACACCAATACTGTGATGGCTTTCAGCCTCACCGGATGTGACAGCATTTTTATGTGTGCCAGATTGTTTATCATAACTACATTCTTGTTGAAGCCAATCAGTTCTGGTATGTCTTGTTTGAGTAATTGCTCAATTGAGATGACTGTTGAATCGTTGCCCATAACGTCTTGTTTTATTGTTTAATGCATACAAATGTACCAATATCAAACCATATTTTTTTCTATTTCATCGAATTAAAGGAAAAACACTCCAATATGCGGGAAATAACCGACTTTTATGATGCTCTTTTTGTGCAGAACTTTGCGGTGTGATTAAAACTAATCGAAAAATGTGTATACGAAAATTATTGACTTCTTTTCTTTTTATCCTCTTTGCGGATGCGCTTTATGCAAGTCCCATGTTGTTCAATTTAGACAGTTGTCGAGCTTTGGCAATTGCCAATAATAAGGAATTGAGTATGGCCGACATTAAAAGCAAGGTAGCCTATTACCAGCGTAAATCGGCTTTTACCGCATATCTGCCCAAAATTTCAGCTTCCGGGTTATATATGCGCACCGGAGATGAATTCTCGTTGCTCAGCGACGAACAGAAGGCATCGTTGCCTCATCTCGGCGATGCAATGGCTATCCCGGCCTTGAACTCGGTGGGGCAAACTCTCGTCGATGCTCTTCATACCGATACGCGTAACATTACCGGTGCTGCTGTAATGCTCACTCAACCATTATATATGGGCGGGAAGATTCGAGCCTACAATAATATCACCCGGTTTGCCGAGACAATTGCTTTGATGAACCGCGATTTAAAGTATCAGGAACTTCTGGTTGAAGTCGATGAGACTTATTGGAAAATTGTGGAGCTCGCTGCCCGTAAGAAATTGGCTGAGGGATATAAGAATTTGGTGACTACGCTCAACGACGATATCGAGCAGATGATTGAAGTGGGTGTGGCTACAAAGGCCGACGGGTTGAGTGTGAAAGTTAAGGTCAACGAGGCCGATGTGGCAATCATTCAGGTGGACAATGGCATTCAAATAATGAAAATGAAGATGTGCCAGCTGTGTGGATTGCCGTTAGACTCTCAACTCGTGCTTACTGATGAGGACAGCTCGACTCGTCACGACATCGATTGTTCTGGCACCGATAACAGCGAGGCTTGGATGCGCCGCCCTGAGTTGTCGATGCTTGCTCAAAGTTGCAGAATCTTCGATGAGAAAGTGCGGATTGCCCGTGCTGAATTTCTGCCGAAGATAGCCCTCACTGGCGGTTATTTTGCCAATTATCCATCGGTGTTCAATAGCTTTGAAAAAAAGTTCAAGGGCACATGGAATGTAGGCATTGCGCTAACTGTGCCAATTGTGACTTGGGGCGACAGGGCGTACAAAGTGAAGGCTGCCAAAGCTGAGGCGACAATGCAACGCCTAAATCTCGAGGAGACGCGTGAGAAAATCGAGCTGCAGTTGAGCCAGTGCCGAAAGAAAGTCGATGAGGCCCGGCAACGCTATGAGGCTTCGGTGAGCTCTATGGCCGAGGCCGACGAGAATCTGCGATATGCCACTCTCGGATTAAAGGAGGGGGTGGTGCCGGTGAGCAATGTCATTGAGGCTCAGACTGCTTGGCTTGCTGCGAATGCCAACCTTATCACTGCCGACATCGACATCCGTCTGGCTTATGTGTATTTACGTAAATCATTGGGAACAGTAAAATAATATACAATATGAAGAAATCTAAAAGCAACAAAGTAATTATTACATGCACATCAATTATCCTGACAATTATTGCTATAGTTGTTATAGCTGGATTGTGTGTCCCAGAATACGACGAGGTTATTCAAGGCGAGGCCGAGATGACCGACTACCGCATATCCAGCAAAATCCCGGCCCGAATACTTGAAATCAGAGTGTCGGAGGGCGAAAATGTAAGAGCCGGCGACACGCTGGTTGTGCTCGAGGCTCCTGATGTGCAGGCCAAATTGGCTCAGGCCGAGGCTGCTTATAAGGCTGCGAGGGCAATGGAACAAAAGGCCATAACCGGTTCGCGTCAGGAACAGATTCAGTCGGCATATGAAATTTGGCAGAAAGCAATTGCCGGACGTGATGTGGCCGAAAAATCGTATAATCGTGTACAGCGTCTTTTCGAAAATGGTGTGATGCCCGAGCAGAAGCGCGATGAGGCATTGGCTAACTATCGCGCAATGGTGTCGGCCGAGAATGCTGCTAAGTCGCAGTATGAAATGGCGGTCAACGGCTCGCGATGTGAGGATATCGATGCAGCCCGTGCCCAAGTGCTCCGTGCTCAAGGGGCTATGTCGGAAGTGTCGTCGTATATCGACGAGACGGTGCTTCTGGCCACCGACGACGGGGTGGTGACAGAAATTTTCCCGGAGGTGGGCGAACTGGTGGGCTCTGGCGCTCCTATCTTGAACATCGCCAAGACCGACGACGTGTGGTTCACTTTCAACGTGCGAGAGGATTTACTGCCCGGACTCGAGGTGGGGCTCGAAACCAAGGTGTATATGCCGGCTTACGACCGCGAGGTGAAAGTGAAGATTACCAGAATAAAGGACGTTGGCAGCTTTGCAGCATGGAAAGCTACAAAGGCTCTCGATAATTTCGATTTGAAGACCTTCGAACTGCGTGCCACTCCTGTCGAGCCGGTTCAGGTGACGGGTATCAGAAGCGGCATGACGGCCATTATCAAACGATAGAAAACCTTTCTGTTATATGTCAATTATCAAGCGCATAAAGGTCATTGCTCTGCGGGAGTGGAGAATTTTTTCACGCCGACCTCTGTTCCTGTTCTGTATGCTCGTGGCTCCGGTGATGTGTGTGGTGTTCTTCGTTACTCTTATGGACGACGGCCTCCCGACACGATTGCCCGCCGGAATTGTCGATGAGGACAGAACCAAGATTTCGCGCACTATTGTCCGAACTGTCGATGCATTGGAGGAATCGAATTTTGTAGCATCCTACAGTTCATTCTCCGAGGCGCGTGATGCAATGCAGAAAGGTGAAATCTATTCTTTCTTCTATATCCCTAAAGGTACCACCGAGGATGCATTGGCCAATCGACAGCCTAAAATCTCTTTCTACACCAACGAGGCATATTTTGTGCCAGGCTCATTGCTGATGAAGGATTTCCGAACTGCCTCAGAGCTGGCCGGGCTGGCTCTCACTCGCGAGACTCTCTATGCGAAAGGCTCCGACGAAGACCGTGCCATGTCGATTATACAACCTATTGTGGTCGAGACTCACCCAATTAACAATCCAACTCTCGACTATGCCGTATATCTAAACAATATAATCGTGCCGGGGATATTGATTCTGCTGATTATGCTGTCAACCTCCTACACCATTGGCATGGAGTGGAAGTTCAACTCGCAAAAAGAGCTTTATATGCTTTCGGGAAATTCATCAACCATTGCATTGGTGGGAAAGCTCTTGCCCCAGACTGTCTTGTTCTGCTTCATGTTCGTGTTCTACGACGTAGTGTTCTATCGAATAGTGGGCTATCCATGCCATGTGCCTTTGTGGCACATGGTGCTGCTTGGCTGCGTCACTGTAGTGGCCTCACAGGCTTTTGGCGTGTTCTTTTTCGGAGTATTTATCGGACAGATGCGCACATCGATGTGTCTGTGTTCGCTTTGGGGAATATTGTCGTTCTCGGTTGCGGGTTTCACCTATCCTGTGACAGCTATGTCGAAGTTCTTGCAAGGATTTGCCTATCTGTTCCCGCTTCGCCATTATTATTTGATATATGTAAAGCAGGCTCTTGACGGATATTCCATAATGTATGCCTGGCCCTCGGTGGTTTCGTTGTTGGGGCTCATCGTTTTCCCGGTGGTGGTGTTGCCGCGTTACCGTGCCGCATTTCTGAAGTATAAATATAAAGAGTGAGTCGTTATGAACTGGTTATATAAGATATTAAACATATGGTATAATGAAATCGGGAGCATATTCAGGGACAAGGGTATTCTGATTTTCATTCTGTTTGTTCCGTTGGCCTATCCGTTGCTCTATTCGTATGTCTACACCAACGAGGTGGTGCGTAATGTGCCTATGGCTGTCGTCAACGACTCGCATTCGTCGTTGAGCCGCGATATGGTCCGCAAAATCGACGCCACGCCCGATGTCAGCGTAGTGGCCTCGTGTGCCAGTCTTGCTGAGGCCAGGGAATTGGTGCGGCGAGGCGATGCATTTGGCATCCTTGTCATTCCCGGTTCGTTTACATCCGATTTGGTTCATGGGAAACAAACCTCAGTAGGACTATACTGTGATATGTCGAGCATGCTCTATTATAAGGCGTTGCTTGTGGCCACCACCAACGTGTCGTTGGAAATGAACAAGGATATCAAGGTCGATAACTATGTGCTGGGCACCACCGACCGGCAGGACGAAATTAATCGTATGCCTATCGAATACGATTATGTGGCGCTGTATAATCCGCAAAGCGGGTTTGCTGCTTTCCTGATTCCTCCGGTGCTTATGCTCATCATTCAACAGACACTGTTGCTGGGCATTGGAATGTCGATGGGCAATTCGCGCGAACGCTATCATGGCAATGTAATTCCGCTGTATATGCAAAATGTGGGTACTCGGTATATTGTCATAGGAAAGGCCTTGCCTTATTTCATGCTTTACATTGTATTGGCATTGTATATGTTCACCGTGGTGACCGATATGTTCACCCTGCCCCGTCTTGGTCACTATGGAACCTTTATGCTATTCATCGTACCATATTTGCTGGCTTGCATTTTCCTTGCCATGACACTGTCGGCATTCATTTATCGCCGCGAGGATTCAATTCTCCTGTTGGTGTTCCTTTCGGTGCCCATGCTTTTCCTTTCAGGTTTGTCGTGGCCTTCACCGTCGATGCCACAGTTCTGGAAAGTCGTATCGTATCTGTTCCCGTCGACATTCGGAATGAACGGATACGTTAGGATTGCATCGATGGGCGCTTCAATTGGTGATATCATCATTGAATATACGGCGTTGTGGGTACAAGTCCTGTTCTACTTCGGGCTCACATGCTGCTTCTATCGACGTCAGAAACGGAAAACTAATTTCTCAAACATCTAAAACCATATTATTATGACTTCTGAAACCATTAGCTTCAATGCTCTGCGCATTTGGCAAATTATGAACGATGGCACCACTTGGTGCTACAACAAGCTCCGACAGATGTCACGCTTGTCCGACCGCGAAATCAATGCTGCACTTGGCTGGCTTGCCCGTGAAGACACTGTAGAAATCACTCTCGACCCAATCACAGGAGAGGAACAGTACACAATCCGCCACTTTTGGGACATCGGCAGCTTGTGATATTCTGGTGCTCCCCCTCCTCATATGCGTCATTATTCTATCGTACGCTGTTTTATAATACTCATAGATACTCCTCTGGGGAGCACCTTTTTTCAGGTTCTATTTCAAGCGGGGAGTGCCGTCGGGGTTCCACAGCACTTCCTCGTTTGTCAGTAGCCAGGTCTTGCCATTGTCATTGTTGCCCTGATAGAACAGGTACGTGCGGCCGTCGCTGTCGCAGAACAGGTGGGGATGGCCCGATTCGCTGCTGTTCCATTCTCCGGGTTTCCCTACGGGCTTGAATGGGGTGTCGCTCATGCGCTTGAAGTGAATGCCATCGGTGCTCACAGCCACACCTATCTGTTGCGGTGCATTGTTGTAGGCGCCAGCATAGAACATCCACATCTTTCCGTCGCGCACGTAGATGCTTGGCGCTTCGATGCATTCGCCCTCCCAAGGCAGCTCGGGATAGAGTATACTCTCGTCGAAGGCAAGTGTCCAGCTGTCGCGCGAGAAGTTGGTGTTGCCGTCGGCAACTGCCACTCCGAGTTTCTGAATCTTGAATTCCGGGTCACGGGTGGCAAAATATAGGAAGTATTTCCCTTTGTAGTAAGCCACCTCGGCATCTATGGCGCGGCCACAGGTCCATCCTGCCTTTTCGGGACGGAAAATCGGGTTTGAGGCATCGCGCACAAAGGTGATGCCGTCGGTCGATGTGGCGTGGCATATAGCATCGAGCCGTCCGTTGCCGTAAGTTTGATAGAACAGGTGTACCT
>JBJEKE010000007.1:0-1518 GCA_051878475.1 Muribaculaceae bacterium
AACGTTATCGACGAAAAACTTTCGCTCGCTGTCACCCCTCAACTCATTATAGCTACACCCGGCCGATTGCTCGACCACATCAACCGTTTGAATATCGATATATCAACATGCAAAATGCTGATTCTTGACGAATTCGACAAATCGCTTGAACTCGGCTTCCACGACGAAATGCGAAAAATTATTGCTCATACAAAGAAATCCACACGCAAAATCCTAACTTCGGCTACACGTCTTAAAGACATTCCAGATTTTACAAGTCTTAACAATCCTCTCACCCTCGATTTCCTTTCCGCAAACAATGAGCTGAAACTTAGAACATCAATCATACGAATTAATTCTCCTGAAAAAGACAAACTTAACACACTTCTACTTCTGCTTAAACATAATATCGGCAACAAACGAACAATTGTTTTCGTTAACTATCGCGATGCTGCCATGCGTACATACAAATTCCTGATAGAACAAAACTTACCCGCCGGCATGTATAACGGGGAACTTGACCAAATCGAACGCGAAAAGGCAGTAGAACTCTTCAACAACGGCACATTCACAACACTCGTAAGCACCGACCTCGGTGCTCGTGGCCTCGACATTGAAAACGTGGAGTTCATTATCCACTATCACATGCCTATAACCAAGGACACTTTCACACACCGTAACGGAAGGACTGCACGCGTAAACAAGACCGGCTCGGTTTTTGTAATCGCAGCTCCTGGAGAGAACATCCCGGAGTACATTCATTTCGACTCAACAGAGACCATCGATTCCGCTTCCGCGAAACCGCTTTCGCCATCGATGGCTACTTTATATTTTAATGCTGGGAAAAAGGAAAAACTCTCAAAAGGCGACATCCTTGGATTTCTAATCAACAAAGGCGGCATCGATGCATCCGACATCGGCAAAATAAATGTTCACGACCACTACTCGCTGGCTGCCATCTCGGCCGAAAAAATCAACGATACTCTCTGCCGTATTTCTCGCGAGAAAATAAAGAATAAAAGAATCCTAATATCAAAAGCTACTCAGCGGCTCCCAATGGAATAAAACGATGGCGCTGTCAAAGAGTTCCAGACAGCGCCATTTCTTTTGCGAAAAACAAAAATTACTTGATATTCGGATTAAGTTTGTTCCACTCCGACACCGGCGGCAATACACCCATACCGATAACCTCGTCGCGCAATTCACAAAGGTGAGCATAGCTCTTGTCAAGTGCAGCCTGTTCTTCAGCTGTTCCGTTCAATGCCAGGCAATGGCAACCGTCAGCATTAATGTCAGTTTCCCAAGCCATCATTATGTGGTCATACTTCTCATTTGATACGTATGTACCGGCCGGCCAACGGAAATCCTTGCCTCCCATGGCTGCACCTATCATCTCAATCGATACATATGCTGGGCTTTGGAACGACGAACGGCCACGCAATGCAATAATGTTGGCTCCGCCTTTTGTCACTTTCTGCTGTATCTCTGACCATGCCTCCTTGCTGAGTTTTTCTGTGCCGATGATATCGAGCAATGGGG
>JBJEKE010000008.1:0-6148 GCA_051878475.1 Muribaculaceae bacterium
AGAGCACCTGACTGTTAATCAGGGGGTCGTTGGTTCAAGTCCATCTTGAAGCGCAAACATATCAAACAAAGCTATGCTTCAATAGCTCAGTCGGTTAGAGCACCTGACTGTTAATCAGGGGGTCGTTGGTTCAAGTCCATCTTGAAGCGCATAGCAAAGGGAAGAATCTGTTTCAGGTTCTTCCCCTCTTTTGTATTATATGCCTCTGAGTTCTATGGGTCGATGTAGAAATGTATCAGACGCGAGAGGGCCTGACGGCACACCGGGCAGAATTCCTTCACTTTATTGGTGCGCATCCGGCAATCGGGACATCCGCGCCACACGCCTTTCTCAAGATATCCGCCCCCCTCGATAAGCGATGCCTCGCCGGAATCGACGAGATTAGGCCACTTGGCGCTGAAGTCGCACTTGGTGGTTATGTTTGGTTCCCAAGGTTCGGTATCGGCAAAATACATGGGGTCGCCGTTGGTGTATTCATATTCGTCGGCAAGGCCGCCGAAACTGTGTCCGAATTCGTGCACCACCACCGGCTCGAAATATTCGCCGTCGGTATACGACAGGTCATAGGAGTTGTAGATGCCTCCGCCGCCGTATTTAGATGTGTTGACCAGCACAATAATGTGTTCGTAAGGCACACATGCAAGAGCGTCGTGAAGACGTTTGAGCCGCAATGTGGTGAGGTATCGGGTGCTATAGAAAGTGTCGAAATGCGAGCCGAGAGCGGTATCGAGCCATTTCCCGGCCGATGGCTCGCTGGTGCCGTCGACAGCCGATGCCGATTCCACCGCCACTATGCGGAATTTGTCGCGTAGCGAGGAGAACGGCTCATGGTCGAATATTGCCTCCATGGCACGGTGCGAATCGTCGAGAAACTTTCCC
Source organism: Muribaculaceae bacterium (assembly GCA_051878475.1). Taxonomy (GTDB): domain Bacteria; phylum Bacteroidota; class Bacteroidia; order Bacteroidales; family Muribaculaceae; genus SFRY01. Next base: position 880 of record JBJEKE010000008.1, read on the forward strand.
ATCTGGCATGCCGTGTAGCCTTCGGCCACAAATGCAATGTTGATGCAGTGGGCGGTATCGGCCGGCTGCTGAAGTACCAAATGTGGATAAGCAGGCTTGTCGATGCGTCGGATAAGCACATCGTAAGGATTAACATAATGCTGCATCGACGCCATCACATGGCTGTGATAGTCGAATAGTTCGACCGATATCTTCACCGTCTGACGCGGCATAGGCACGAGAAACACATTCTCGAACGAGCGGGCCACCGAGGCCGATTCATCGGTTGAAAGCCATTCCTGGAACAGGGTGCTGAACGAGTGGCGATACACCACACGGCCGCTAACCGAATCGGTTACGGTAATCTGGCCGTTACCGGCAAGTGGAAGCGAATCGAGACGTACACGGCGCCCATACCAGCGCGGCGAGGTGCTGAGTCCATCGAGATATATTGCCTGCGTAGTGCGGTCGCCGGCAAACACATAGTCGAGCCGCAGTGTGGCATCGGAAAAATACTCATCGAAGTTCTGGCACACAGCAGTAATGGCCACAATCAACGATGCAACGACAAGAAAATATCTATTCATAATCAGCAAGCAAAATATATTAACAATACGGAGCCTCATCGGCGCCGAAGATTACATTCACAAGGCAAATTTAGGAATTTAGCATAAAAAAGCAAGTGCACCGGGATGATTTTTCCGGCGCACTTGCTGTAAATATCAATATCAGAAGAGACTCATCTGCATCGAGTTGTCGGGTTGTGCTTTCACCGGTTCGGGCTCCGGCTCTTTTTCAGGAACGGGCTTCGATGGAGGCGTTGGCTGCATCCAATAGTCGTCGAGTTCATCGTCGATGCTCAACTCGCCGGGAATCACCGGCTCGGCCGCAGCTGCCGGCTCAACAGCATGCCGTTCGGCGGGAGTATCGAACGACAGCGATACGCTTTCCTCAATTGAATTGTCAAACAGATCGTCGGCAGGCGACGATTCAGGTGCCGTGGTGAAATCCATGGCCTCGACAGCCTTAGCGCGCTTGGCAGCCCTTCGCTGTGCAGCCTTCGACGGAACAGCCACCTTTGTTTCGGCAACAGCCTTCTCTACGCTTTCCATATCGATAGGCTTCTGCAGATTGTTGATGGTGCTCTGAAATCCGGCAATACGTTCCTCGTATCGGTCGGTGATATCTTTCAGTTTCTGCGAATAGGCGGTATCGTTTGCAGCAATTGTGGCATTGAGTTTCTCGACATCGTTGCGCAATTGTGCGGCGACAACGTCGTTCTCCTTAATGGTGCTTTCAAGCTCTCGGTTCTTGGCTTCGGCTTCGTTCTTGCTTTTCTCGAGCTTGTCGAGCTCAACCTCAATCTTGTCGACGATTTCCAAGTTGCTGTTAGCCTCGTCGAGCTGTTCCTGGAGCGATTCAATCTGCGAATTGGCCAGACGTAGTTTCTCCTTTGTATCGGCAAGTTCCGTTGCATCAGCGCCCGACTTGTAGTTGGCCTCAGTTTTCAACTCCTCGAGCTTTGTATTTGCCTCGGCAGCCTTTTTGCGAAGGCTGTCGACCATTGCCACTGACACCTCGAGCTGGCTCTTGATATCAGCCATTTGCGACTCATGGCTCGATTTCAGGGCTTCCACATCGGCTTCGTTCTTTGCCTTTGCATCAGCAATCGCGTCGGCCTGTTCGGCACATCGGGCTTCAAGCTCGGCACATCGTGCCTTCAGGCTGTCGGCGGCAGCTAATGCCTCCTCGGCATCTGCAATTTTCTGGCGGTCGGTTTCGGCTTCAACGGCAGCGGCACGAAGTTTGTTGAGCTCGGCTTGCAGACGCGTGTTCTCATTCTTGAAGTAGTCGACGTCGTCGGTTTTCACCTGCATCACCTTCATTTTGTTGAGCAGGCTCTTTATCTCAATCTGGAATTGTTCCTTTTCGGCTTCATAAGCAGGAATCTTCTTATCCTCAAGGTCGCGCAGACGCTCCGAGAGGGCCTTCTTCTGGCGCTCGATGCTGGTGTGTGCCGTCTTCAGCTCGTTGTATTTTGCTGATGCCTCGGCCACCGATGCCGTGAGCTGCTTAATCTGGGCCTCGGCCGATGCTTTATACTGCGCGGCTGCCTGCCTTTCGGCGGCAACAGCATCGGCTTTTATCTTCCGTATCGATTCTCTGAACGGCTCGCCCATGGCATCCATCACCTGACGTTTCTGAATCTCGATGTCGATGCTGTTCCGGATAAATTCAGGCACCCCGGCATTAATCACCTTCAGCAGAGCCTCGATAGCCTCGTTGGGGATATCCGAGCCGTCGACAAGGGCGGCTGCCGGCTGTGGCTGCTTAGCTGGCGATTCTACTACTGCAGAGGCATTGCTTGAGCTGGCCAGTTCATCGTGGGTAGTGACCTTGTATTCGCCATTGTCCATCTCTTCTTCAATGAAATCGTCGGAATCAATTCCGAGGGCTCGTTTGATGCTGCTAAGAAAAGTCATTTGTTGTCGTTCTCTATAATATTTGGTTTCAAGACAATACCCGTACCGGTGCGGCCATTGATGCCCACCGTAAGTGGCTGGTCGAAGTGAACTATTCTCACAAATTCACTCTCATACACCGGCTCAATGGCATCAAGAAATGCGGAATCGTACACCGAACCGTCATCGGTACCGTTGTCGACAGTGAAATATCCCACACCGAACGAGGTAAGATTCTGGAAGAAGTGGGTGCCCTGGCTTGGCTCGATGCGATAGCCCGGCAGGCTCGCCTCCACAATGAGCTTGGCACTCGATATGTTGGCCCACTTCACCGGTATTCCAAGCGCGGTGTCCGACGAACCCCAGCGCCCCGGCCCGATTAGGATATAATTCTTGCCTTCAGCCGTAAAGTTACGATTAATTTTTTCAATTTCACGTGCAATAAGCGAATTATTTAACGAAGAGAAATGTTCGGGCCGCACATACACCACTTCGGTGATGTTTTCCATCATTCCGTGCCCCAGTGCGGTATGGCTCTTGAGCAGCAAATTCTCGTCGGCAACCTCCATCAGCTGCTCGTCGAGCATCTCCTTTCGGTCGATGATTGGGCGAATCTGGAGCCAGTACATCTGTCCTTTCTGCTGGCCTGATGCATCGACAGTGCCGGCAAATTCAATTTCCACCGGACGTCCCATGGCCTGCTGGCCTTTGCTGAGCATGAAATCGACCACCGGTGCCAGCGGATAAGCCCCATGTTGAAGCATATTGGCAAATGTAACCACCCGGCGGCCCTCACCGAAATCATTGTCGCGCAGCATATTGTTCATATAGTCGAAAGTCGACACCATGAATTTCAACGGTCCCTTACCGGCAAAATCCTGCACGCGAAGTTTCTTGATATTGAAGCCATCATCTACAGTAAACGATTCGTCGGCCGAACCGGTATCGAGGGCATACAGGCGCGTCTGGGTGTCGCGCAAAGCCAGGTCGAGGGTGCTGGTCTGAAGCACCGACTCGGGATGTCTAGGCGAAAACCTCAACGACAGCCCTCCGTCGACAATGTATTTTCCGAGCCCCACAGCAATCTCGGCAACACCATCCTCGGCGCTCTCATGGTTGATGGGATAATAGTTCAACGAACGTCCCACTCCGGAGAACGATGGGAAATATGCATCGCCATGCTGCTGACCCACCACCTCCTGAAGAATCACCGCCATCTTTTCCTGGTCGATGACATTACGGGTGGCCGTCATATAGTTCTTGCTCTCGTTGAAAAACACCGAGGCATATACTCCCTTGATGGCATTGTTCAGCAGCTCCATCATCTTTGCCTTGTCGTTAAGATGTGGAATCATATAGGTGGAGTACACCCCGGCAAATGGCTGGTAGTGCGAATCTTCGAGCAGGCTCGAGCTGCGGATGGCCAGCGGCTTGTCGATAACATCGAACAGCGCCTCAAAGTCCTCGGCAAGATATTTAGGCAATTTTGCCGCAAGGAAATGCTGCAGAATCTCTTCATCAGGGATATCTGACAATGCAATCGGATAAAGTGAGTTCTGCTCCATAAACTCGTCGAAGATATCGGTGCAGAGCACTACCGTTCGCGGAATGCTCAACGACACACCGTCGAAGTTGTCGCAAACAGGGTTCTTCTTTATAATCGAATCGATGAAAGCCAGGCCGCGACCTTTGCCACCGAGCGACCCTTGCCCGATACGGGCAAAATTGGAGTAATAGTCGAATCGGTCGCGATGGAACACAGCCACCACACCACGGTTCTTCATGCGGCGGTACTTCACAATGAGGTCGAAGAACAGCTGGCGCACTGCCGGAGCCTCGTTGATGTCGGTAAACCGGTGCGACTTCACAATCTCGGCAATAGGGAACATTGCGCGCGAATAGAGCCAGCGCGAAATGTCGTTATACGAGGCGTGATATAGCAACGACTCGGCGGGTATGTCGAAAATGTGCTTCTGCAGGTCCTTCAGATCCTTCAGCCGCAAGATTTCCTCGCCGGTTTGCGGATTTCGGATAATGAAATCACCGAAGCCGAAGTTCTCCATTATTGCTTGACCAATATCGATAGGCAGTTTCTTTGAGTTCTTGTCGATGAACGTTCCGTGGAACTCCTTCACATGTTCGCGGTTCTCAACTTCCGACGACTGTACAATGATGGGCAGATAAGGGTCGTGGTTGCGCACATAATGGGCAAAGGAGAGGCCGGCGGTCTTGTCCTTCAATCCGTTGCGGTTAAACGACACGTCGGTAATCACTCCAAGGATGTTGCGCTCAAACTTGTCGTATAGCTGCTGGGCTTCCTCGTAGCTGCGGGCGAGCATCACCTTTGGGCGCCCTCTAAGGCGCAGCATCTGCTCGTGCTCGTTGAGCGCCTCGGTGGAGAAGCGGAGCGACTGCTTGAGCAGAAACTTGTAGAGCGTGGGGAGCATCGACGAATAGAAGCGGATGGAGTCCTCAACCAGCAGAATCATCTGTACGCCCACCTCAATGATGTCGTTGTCGGCATTCATGCTGTCCTCAATCAGCTTTATGATGGCCAGCAGCAAGTCGACATTTCCCAACCAGCTGAACACGTAGTCGACACCGCTGAAATCCTCGTTGGCAAGGCGTCGCGACACCTCGCGCGAAAACGGGGTAAGCACCACTATCGGAATGTCGGGATATTGCTTCTTAATCTCCTTCGAACGGTCGAAGGTCTCGCTTATATCGATACCGGGCATAGCTATCACCAGGTCGAAACGCTTGGCAGCGAGAAGCTGGAATGCGGTGTCGAAATCGGTGGCCTCGGTGAAGCGAGGTGGCGAACTAAG
>JBJEKE010000009.1:0-1513 GCA_051878475.1 Muribaculaceae bacterium
CGAAATAAGTGCTTGCGTAACTGTTACCTTCGTTTGAGAAGCAGAACTCAAGGTTGCCACCTTGGTAAACGAACGGTTCAGCCAGGTTGATGGTGAACACTTCAGCACGGTCGAGCGACGAGCCAACCTTAGTGGCTTCAATGACGCCCTCGTACACGCAAGACATGGTGTCGGTGCTGTGAGGTGTGAATACCGGAGAACTTGCTGTGCCGGTATTCTCAAACGAAGCCTCGTTTGTATGAGCCAGCCAAGCCTTGACATTGAAGGGCACTGGATTGCTGGTGGAAGTGTTGTAGCCCTTTACTGTAATAGACTTGATTTTGCTTCCAGGAGTCAAGCCATTGAGCTCAGCCGGAGTATAGATGTTCTGGCTCTCGCTTTTCTTATAGTAGAAGCAAACCGGGCCGTAGTAAAGCGATTTGTTATAGTCGCCACCAATCTGCAGGCTTGCCGAGTATGTTTCGGCAGTGATATTTACGGTAACGGTGTCGGAGGTGAGTTTCGAGCCGTCGGCAAAAACAATCTCCATATACAACTTTCCGTCGACAACCTCGCTGTGTGGAGTGAACGAGAAGTCGATTGTGGCATCGTTATTAGGTCTGAAACCGTTGCCGGTGTATGCCGGGCCATTGATAGTGATAGCTTCGGCATTGCCAATCAGCTGGTCGTTGAGATAGAGGCTTGCGGTGTAAGTTCCGGCTTCAACCGGAGCAGTCATCAGGTTGCGGACGGTCATCGAAGCATTGAACTTATTGTTCACGCTGCCTTCGATGTCGGAACGAGAAGCGACGAACACTACATCGAGAGCCTTATCGGCGAGCTTGCAACCGATAATGTTGTCGATGACAAAAGCACCACGGTAGGCTTCGTCGGTAACGCTGCGGAAAGCCACATAACCTTGTCCGGCGGGGATGTTGTTGAGGATGTAGCGAGTGGGAGCGTAGTTGTATTTGAATGATTTCTCCGACGAAAACAGGTCGTCGGCATTCTCGGCATCTGTGGCAAGAGTGCGCAGCAGAGTCCAGTTCTTGCGGTCGGTAGAGTAAAGCACCTCAACCTTTGCATTCTGTGTACTCATATTTGCAGCATCGAAAGCAAGGACATCGCCTTCAGCCACATCGAGAAGAGGGGTGACCATCAGGTAAGGGCCAAAATTAGTAGAATAAGAACCGATGCTCCAATAAGCAGAGTAAGTGTTGCCGGGCTGACCGAGGTCGTTTGTGTAGTGCGACTTCCAACCGTCGGATGAATATGAATCGATAATTATATCGAAAACCATGCCTGAAGTGGATTCGTTGGTTTCGAAGTCAATGAAATACTGGTCGTCGGCCGGGATAGAGCCTTGTAGCTTAAGTGTGAAGTCGTCGGCATTCGATTTTATAACCATGTCGCCGCTGAGGATCCCCTTGACAGCCGGGTCGCGTACAATGGAAATACGGGTAGAAGAGAGGGCATCGATAACTGGTCCGGCCTCGAGGCTGGTGGTGAATCCCTGTGGCATAATCACTTCGCT
>JBJEKE010000010.1:0-6112 GCA_051878475.1 Muribaculaceae bacterium
ATACCTCGCAGGACGCTATACATCGCGGCAATTTCCTTGCCCGAAACCGTATTGTGGCAGCAATTTCCGATTGCACTCTGGTGGTGGAGGCGGCTGTGAAGGGTGGGGCTATGGTGACCGCTTCCATTGCCAACAGTTATAACCGCGATGTGCTGGCAGTGCCCGGTCGAGCTAACGACCCGTTCTCAATGGGTTGTAATGCCCTTATCCGCGACAATAAGGCCTCACTGGTGACCTGTGCCGACGATATTGCCAACGTTATGCGATGGCCGAAACCAAAACCCAAAGTTCCGGTCGAACAATCACTTTTCCCCGAATATACCGATGAGGAAAAGCAGATTATCGATTTCCTTACTCAGAATGGCGAATGCCATGTTAACGACATTGCTTGCCATCTGAATGTACCAATACATACGTTGCTCAGCCAATTGGTCGACATGGAATTCAATGGCTATGTCAGGGCTGTGCCTGGTAGCCGATACACTCTTGCTTAGATTATGACTATAAAACCCGACAATAACTCCATTGGCATGTCGGCCGGCAAAGGATTGCTGGCGCTCTCGCCAATTCTCGTTTTCCTTTTGGCTTATCTTGGTGTGTCGATTACATCGCACGACTTCTACAAGATGCCTATTGCTGTGGCTTTCATCATTGCTGCCGTTTGGGCAGTCATTGTGTCGGCAGGCGACTTTACCAAGCGAATAAATGTATTCTCCAAGGGCGCTGCCAATCCCGACATACTGTTTATGGTATGGATTTTCATTCTTGCCGGAGCATTTGCCAGCCTGGCAAAGAGCATAGGTGCCATCGACGCTACGGTCCATCTGGCCCTGCATTATATGCCCGGAGGATTCATTGTTGCCGGTTTGTTCATTGCCTCGTGCATTATATCGATGGCAGTGGGTACCTCGGTAGGTACCGTTACCGCCATTGTGCCGCTGGCTTGCCAGATGTCGGCCGACACTTGCATCTCCACTGCATATGCTGTGGCGGCGGTGTTGTGCGGTTCGTTTTTCGGCGATAATCTTTCGTTTATTTCCGACACCACGATTGCTGCCACGCGTACCCAGAACTGCAAGATGAACGATAAGTTTAAGGTGAACATTTGGCTTGCTGGTCCAGCTGCGTTGGTGGTTATTGCCATTTACCTTTTGCAGCACGAAGCGGGAACATATGTTGCCACCTCGATTGATGATCTTAACTATTGGCTCATCTTGCCATATATTATTGTTATTGGCACAGCCATGGCAGGAGTGAATGTGGTAAAGGTGCTGCTGATGGGCATCGCCTCGTGTCTGGCTATAGGTATGGCATTCGGCTTCGGAATGATTGACATGTGCAGCTCGATGGGCGATGGAATAGATGGAATGGGACAGCTTATCACCGTTACTCTGCTTGCTGCCGGCCTGCTTGCCACTATCGAGTTTAATGGCGGCATCAGATATCTCATTCAGGTGATGACCAATAAAATAAATGGCAAAAAGGGGGCATACGCCACAGTAGGCAGCCTTGTGGCGTTAGTGAATCTTTGTACTGCCAACAACACCATTGCCATTATCACCGTAGGTTCGTTGTCGAAGTCGATCTCCGACCGCTTTGCGCTCGATTCGCGTAAGGTGGCGAGTGTGCTCGACACATGTTCCTGCATCATTCAGTGTATTATCCCTTATGGTGCTCAAATGCTGCTTGCCACTTCGCTTGCCGGGATTTCGCCAATGGAACTTTATCCCTATCTCTATTATCCTGAAGTACTGGCCATAGCAGTGGTGCTGTCGATTATATTCAACCGACGCTAACGCTGACAAAAATACGTGTGTGATTGAATTACTTTTTGCGGCCGAAGATTCTGCCGAATGGAATCAGCGCCACTATCGATGCTACTACTGATGCAACGACACACCAACGCGAAACCTCGTATCCCCACGAGGACACGAACGGTTGTGGTACAGTGGCAAACTGCAACGATGGGGCCAGTGCGAAGAAGTAGGCGTAGATGCCTATGAAGGCAAGCGATGCAAGCGACCAGTAGCGGCTTTTCATGCAGCTGAAGGCTATGGCGCCGAATCCGGCAAGAAACGGCAACAGCGACATTATCACCTCTTGAAGCGATGCAAAATTATTTATTACATTTTCGGTGAATTGATATCCGGTGATTGTCCCGAACAGGCCTAAATCGCAGAACGGGCAGAACACATATGCTATTATTGAGATTACTAAAAGTATATTCGACAGAAATTTCATAAATACTTGGCCTTTGTTATTGCGAAGATACAATAAATATGCATTAATGCAAATGATTTAGTGCTAAATTGAACTAAATTATTCGTAGCGCATTGACTGCGATGGCTCGAGCCTGCTTATTATGTACGACGGAATCACAAGAGCCAGCATGGCAAACACTATCACACCCAGGTTGAGCGCTGCTATATACCACCAGTTGAGCTCGATAGGAACAAACGACATATAGTACGATTCGGGGTCGAGGTGAACGATGTGGAAGTGCCTTTGCAGCAGCGCCAGCGCAATGGATATGGCATTGCCGACTATCAAGGCACGCACTATAAGCTTCTGAGCCAGAAATATGAAGGTTATGCGCACCGAGGAGTTGCCCACCCCGAGTGTCTTGAGTATGCCAATGGTGCTTATCTTGTCGAGAATTATTATCAGCATCCCTGCCACAATGGTGAATCCGGCCACGAATGCCATGAGGATGAGAATTATCACTATGTTTGCGTCGAGAAGGTCGAGCCAGGCAAAATAAATGACGTTCTCGTTGTATATGTCGGCCACCTGAAATGTGTCGCTCGATTTAACGGCTATGCCGTGGTGGACAAGCCGGGAATATATGTCGTAGGCCGTAGGGGTGGAGTTTTCCGGGTGTAGGAGTGTTGCCGCGATATAGGAGCACTCGCTGTCGGCCCAGCCGTTAACCTGACGCAGCATGGCTATGTTGCCAATGGCGGTAGCATTGTCGAAATCATCGAAATCGGTGTTGAAGATGCCGCTGACAGTCAGACGACGCACCTTCACATTGTCGTCGATGAAGTAGGCAAACACCCGGTCGCCGATGCCAAGCTGCAACTGCCCGGCTACATGGCGCGAGATGGCAATCTCGGTGGTTACGCTGTCGGACAGCGATGGCATATGTCCTTCGATGAGATGCTGCGCCATGAATGAGGTGTCGGCCGCTGTTGAAAGCCCTCTGATGCCGATGCCCTTGTAATCATTGTCGGTCTTTATAAGCGCCTCTTTTTCGATTATGGGCTCAACGCACAACACATCGTTGCCGGCGCCTATAATGGCCGAATATGAGTTGAAGTCGATAGGCCGCGGGCGGTGCGTGGTATAGTCGGGCTGCAGCGACACCTTAACATGTGGCCCTAGTGAATATATTTTAGAGGTTATTTCACGGCGGAATCCGGTGACGATTGCAATTGACAGAAACATAATGACAACGGCAATCGTCATCCCAGCAAGCGCTATGTTGAGGATTGTCGAGGTGGAGCTTGTTCCGTCAGAACTAAGCCGTAGCCTGCGCGCCATATACATTTCTTTTTTCATTGCTCTGTGGTTAATGCTGTTTCGATTTGCAAAAGTAATGATAAATGCCCAATGATGTATGGCAATGGTCTGAAGAAAGTTGCAATTCTGCTCTCACTACATTTTTATTAGTGAACCGTAATTATTACTTTTGCAAAAATATAACAATTGACATGAATTTTTGGAAAAATATATTTCTCCTGTTTGTGGCTCCACAACTTGGCTGGCAGGAAATAGGCAAGTATAATGTGCCGAAGGACGCTTTGCTGTCAAAGATGTTCTTCCCAATGCTGGCTGTGTTAGCGCTGTCGAATGTCGCATCGTTCTTCTATCTGTCGGGCACCTCGATTTCGTCGTTCCTGCAGAAGGTGATTGTCGATGTGGGTGTCTACTTTTTCGGATATATGCTGAGCACATATCTGCTTGTGATGATTAATTCGAAACTTATCGACGACGACAAGAAGAAACTTAACGATGTGTATCAGTTCGTTATATATTCCTATGCCATGCTTATGGTGCTCACAATTGTGGAAAATCTTTTGCCCGACAACCTTATCGACGTGTTTGTCATCCTGCCTTTGTATCTGGTGTATGTGATTTGGCGTGGATACGGATTCATGGCACCGAAAATGAGCGAACCTCACTTCGTGCTGACTTTTGCACTCGCTATAATGGCACCTTATTTGCTGTTGAGCAAGATGTTAGAATTATTGATTGTTTAATCGGATTTGTTACAATGAAACAGCCTCAAATCAATATAAAGAACAAGCGGGCCACATTCGATTTTGAAATCGTTGAGACCTTCACTGCCGGTATTGTGCTCACCGGAACCGAGATAAAATCGATTAGAATCGGTAAGGCCAGCCTGGTTGATTCGTTCTGCTATGAGGAGCGCGGAGAAATTTGGCTGAAAAATATGTATATTGCCGAATACTCCTTTGGTTCGTATAACAACCACGCAACTCGTCGCGACCGCAAACTCTTGTTGCAGCGTCGCGAAATCCAGAAACTGCAGAAATCGGGCAAGGAAACCGGATTTACAATTGTTCCGTTGCGAGTGTTTATCAACGAGCGTGGCTTGGCCAAGGTGGTCATTGCCATTGCCCGTGGTAAGAAAGAGTACGACAAGCGTCAGTCGATAAAGGAACGCGAGGACAAGCGTGCCATCGACCGTATGTTCAAGAAGTAGCCCAACTATGGCTTGTGCCCTATTATCAAGACACAACTCCTATCGTTGAGGCCAACGCCAAATAGATATTGGCTGCCTCCATCGTTGCAACGCAGCTTTTTGCGAAGTTGCTCGGCTGTGAGCGGAAAATTACGTGTGGCAACGTTGATGTGAGGATATGCCTTTCCAAATCCTTTTAGTTCCCGTTCCTTGTAAGGTATTATCTCATCGATAGCAAAAACCCTTCCGGGGAAATCAGCTATATATTTGTCGGCGACAAATATATGGGTGTTATTATCAATTTGGGCTATACCATAGGCATTGGCCAGAGCGGCAAAAGCCCCGGCTTTCATCAAGCAGGCGTTTGGTTCGAGAATGTATCCTCCGGTTTGCGGCATTGCAGTGGAAGGGCTCGATGTACGGCCGTTGCGGGCACTGAAATCGAATCGCTGCGCAGTGCCTTCGCTGTCGGTAAAGTTCACTGTGTGGATAACCGGCTCAGAGCAGCTATTATTGGCCGATGCCTTAATAAGCACTTCCTTGCATTCGTTCTTTATAGCCACTATCCAAATGTCGGTGATGCCGTCGATGCGCGCAAGTGTGTTGTTGATGTCAATCATTGGCGAAGCCTTGACGATCAGATAGTTGCATCGTTTCATGATGTGTGGCAACAGAGCAATTATGTTGGGCGAGCAGTCGGCAATGTCGTACACACGGTTGCTATGGCTGTCACGACGGGCCGGATCGACGAATATGGCATCGAATCTGAGATCGGTACCGACGACGAAATCGGCTGAGTCTCCACATATAATGTCGACGTCGGCATTCATTACGGCCATATTGTGCCGGGCAATTTCGGCGGCATTGGCATCGATTTCTATTCCGGTAACCTTGCAACCGCATGAGGCGATGGCGAGGTCGTCAATGCAAAGTCCGGCGGTCATGTCGAGCACCGTTCTGCATCCATTGAACAGCGAGCCGTGGAATCGCGCCACCAGTTCGTCGGTGCACTGCTCGGACAGAAGAGTCGACGGAAACAGAAACCGCGGCTCTGCGGCTATGCTTGGCAATTTGCGACGGATGCGTTGTCGGCACTCTATCTGTGCAATGGCAAGGCCCATGTCGAACGAATAGTCCGTGGTGTTGTGGTATTTCAGTCGCAAACGGTTAGGTTCGGCATCAATGTTCTTGCTGATAAACTCGAAAAAGTCGGCAGTGTAAGTCATGCTACAAATATACAACAATATTTTTTATTAACTTTGCACAACAATTCGGCGAATACACCATATGATATACCCTCGTAACTTTGAGCAGAAGATAGGTTTCGACCACATCCGTACATATCTTAAAGGCTATTGTCAGAGCACTTTAGGTAAGGATGTTGTCGACGAGATGTCGTTCATG
>JBJEKE010000011.1:0-6107 GCA_051878475.1 Muribaculaceae bacterium
TCTTCCGGCTGGCTGGTACCGCTTGAAATCACTACACCGCCGTTAATGTTGATTGTACCGTTTGAATCCATACCATCGTTGCCCGAGGCGTAGCAGTAAATCATGCCACCGTTTATGGTGATGTTTTGGGCAGCATTTATGGCATCGTCGTATGTGATTGCCTCGATGGTGCCTCCGTTAATTGTGAGCACTTTCTTGCTTTCGAGGCCTTCACCGCCGTCCTGCTGGGTGCTGACGTTAATCTTTCCGCTGTTGATGGTGAGGTTTCCGTCGGCCTTTATGGCTTTAGGATTGGCATAGTCGGCATTGTCCATGCCGCCGCCGGGACCTCCACCCCAGCCGCCTGTCGAGCCGCTGCCGTTCGATACCAGGAACTTGGCGCCGGTGGTGCTGACGTTGATGATAGGCTCAATGCCTTCAACGCCGCCAATGGTCATGTCGCCGTCCGAGGAGATGCCCTTTCCTGCCGAGCCGCTGCTCTTGGCAGTGATGTTGCCTCCGGTGATATTGATGTTTCCGTCGGCCTTGATGCAAGTGGCTGAATATGAATCGAGAGTTCCTGTGGCGTCGGTGTAAGTGGCGCCGTTGCCCGAGGTGGTTATGTCGATTGTGCCTCCCGAGATGTTAACGTCGCCGTCGGCCGAGATTCCCTTTCCGGCCTCGCCAGTCGAGGTGACTACTATGTTGCCGCCGCTCACATTAACTGAGCCATCGCACTTTATGGCAGTACAGTAGCTTGGGTCGCCGTCGGTAACCACTACGCCGCCTGTGGTGTTGATGGTGATGTCGCCGCCGGTGATATCTATTTGAGAGTCGCTCTTAATGCCTTTCGATGTGTTCTGAGCCACAGTGATGCCGATTTCGCCACCGCTGATGGTGAGCAACCGGGTTGATTCGATGGCATCGTCGAATGCGTTGATGGTGATTTTGCCTCCTGCGATGGTGAGAGTGCTGTCGCTTTCAAGTCCGTCGCCGCCTTCTGCTTTGGTGGTCACATTGATTGTGCCGCCCAGAACGGTGAGAGTGCTGTCGGCCTTTATAGCGTTGGGGCTTGCATAGTCGGCTTCATCGCCGGTGCCTGTTACGTAGAATCGGGCACCCGAAGTGGTGACTGAGAGTTCCGGACCTCCGGTTTCACTGCCTATAACTATGTTTTTGTCAGATGAAACACCTTTGCCAGCCAATCCACGGCTCTCGAGGGTGATATTGCCGCCGCTGATAATGATGTCGGCATCGCCGCTGATGCATGTGGCTGCGTACGAGTCGGTTAGACCGTTCATGTCGGTATAGGTGGCGCCGTTGCCCGAGGTGGTGATGCCGAGTTTGCCGTCGGAAATTGTTATAGTGCCGTCGGCCGAGATACCCTTGCCGGCTTCGCCTATCGAGGTTATGGTGATGTCGCCACCGGTAATGTCGACTGTCCCGTCGGCTTTAATGGCGGTGCAGTAGCTTGGGTCGCCGTCGGTTACTTCAACGCCACCTGTGGCGTTGATAGTGATTGTGCCGCCCGAGATGGCGATGTTGCCGTCGGTCTTCAATCCTTTTGATGCATCGACAGCAACCGTTATGTTGAGTGTTCCACTCTTAATTTCAACAATGTCGGCGTCGCCGTCGATTCCGTCGCCGTCAGCGGCAAGTGTGAGGTTTCCACCATTCATGGTGAAACCTTTTTTGCTGTGGAAAGCATCGGAAGCGGTGTTGTCGACAGTGATATTGCCGCCATTTACGGTAATCGACTTGTCGGCAACGATAGCGTGCTTGTAGGCCGAGGAAACGTGGAGCGAGCCGTCGCCCTCGATTGTAAGCTTTCCTTTTACGTAAACTGCACCTTTTGCCGATTCACCGTCGGGAATCACGTAATCAGCCCCGTCGGCAAGAGTGTTGGTGGTGCCGGAATTGATTTTGATGGTGGCAGCACCTGCACCTTGCACACCGATGGCCGGACAATCGGGGTTAGTGAGCGAAACACCGTTGAGTGTGATGGTGGCTTTGCCGGTGTTGAACAACTTCAGGCTGCCGTCGGAAGCCGTACCGCTCAAAATATATTCGATAGAGGCCTCGGAGGTGGCCGTGATGGTGACGTCGGCACCCGATTTGGTGGCCGTAACGCCTTCGCAGGCAAACGGGTTGATAATGCGGGCGTCGCCTTCCGAGTAGATAATCTGGATAGCGTCGGGCACGTCCTCGAAAGTTACATCTACAATGTCGTCGATTGTAAACGGAGTTACCGTTTCATCGACAGTGGTTATGCTGAGTTCGGTTTCGGCTTCATTGAATGAGATTCGGCCCACATTCTCCACCTTTGTGCCGTTTGAAATATTGTCGGTGCCGTTAACGAGCACTTTTTCCTGTGCAGTTGTTGATGCTAAACCGCACAATGCCAAACAAATGGCAGAAATCATAGTCTTTTTCATCTTTGTGCGATTTTATAAGTTGACGAACCGATTTTAACGATATAAATGCCTTTCCCCGTAGAAGGAAGTACAATGTCGGCATTGCCGACAATTCGCCGGCTGCAGATGCATGTGCCGCTCACCGAGTAAATGTTGACCAGGGCGCCGTTGGCTGCTCCGCTGATGTGGAGAACATCGCCCGTTAGGTTTACGCTCTGGCTTGCAGAATCGATGGCGTCAATGCCGGTTGTGATTGATGAAACCTCGCCGAAAGTGATACGGCTGATTTTGCTTAGTTCATCGGATATTGTGTTGCCGTCGGTGAAATTCCTGAGCATGCAACCATTCGAGAAAGTGACATCGCGAACATCTGAAAATGCTGTTTCTGATGTCGAAGCGTCGCCATAATGCACTATTATGCCGCGCTTGCCCCATATGGCAGTGCAGCAGAGCACTGCAAGAGTGAATAAAGTAATAAATCGCATCTTCATTTCAGTATAATTTAATTATTTATAAGCAAAGTTACCAACAGTAATTACAGACTGACACTGAAAATAGATGAACGGTTATTATTTATCGACAAATGAGGCTATTAGAATTTCTGCATATCCACTAAGTGTTTGTAGTATCCATCTTTTGCAATAAGCTGGCTGTGGGTGCCGCGTTCCACAATTCGGCCCTCGTGCATCACGCATATCAGGTCGGCGTTCATTATCGTGGAGAGCCGATGGGCAATGACGAGGGTGGTACGGTTAGCCATCAGTCTGTTAAGCGCCTCTTGCACAAGTCGTTCGCTTTCGGTGTCGAGAGCCGAGGTAGCCTCGTCGAGGATAAGGATTGGCGGGTTCTTTAGGATTGCGCGTGCAATGCTGATGCGTTGGCGTTGTCCGCCGGAGAGGCGGCAACCGCGGTCGCCGATATTTGTGTCGAACCCGTGCTCAGTGGCCATGATAAAGTCGTAGGCGTTGGCAATCCGAGCAGCCTCCTCCACCTGCTGGTGAGTGGCGTGTTCAACTCCGAATGTAATGTTGTTGTAGAAAGAGTCGTTGAACAGAATGGCCTCCTGATTAACGTTGCCCATAAGCGAGCGCAGCTGCTTTACTGCGAGATTTCGGATGTCGATGCCATTGATGGTGATTGAGCCGCTCTCCACGTCGTAGAAACGTGGCAACAGGTCGGCGAGGGTGGATTTTCCGGAACCGGATTGTCCCACGATGGCGACAGTTGATCCGAACGGGATTTCGATTGACACATCGTTGACCACCGGTTCGGTGCTGTATCGGAAAGTGACATTTCGATAGGCTATTGAATAGTTGTCGCGTGGCAGTTCAACGGGGCAATCAGGGTCTTTGATGGGGTTGTCGGCCTTAAGTATTTTGTCGACTCGCTCCATCGACGCCAGACCTTTCTGGATTGAGTAAACTGCTTTTGAAAGGTCCTTGGCGGGATTGATTATGCTATAGAAAATCACCATATAATAAATGAACTGCGATGCAGTGATGTCGCCTGCGCCGGACAGAATCAGTGCGCCGCCGAAACTCAGTACGATGGCAATGGTGGCGGTGCCGAGAAATTCGCTCATGGGATGAGCCAGCGAATAACGTCGGTTCATTCGGTTGAAGATGCCAGTGAACTGCTGATTCTCGGCTGCAAATCGGGCGGTCATCTTCTTTTCGGCATTGAAAGCCTTGATAATACGGAGTCCGCCGAGAGTTTCCTCGATGGTGGCAAGCAGCACGCCCCATTGGGTCTGCCCCTCGATGCTCACCCGCTTAAGTTTCTTGCCAATCTTTCCCATGACATATCCGGCAATCGGGAGCAGCACCAGCACGAAAAGTGTTAGCTGCCAGCTGATTGCAATCATCATTGCGAGGCACGAGATGATGAGGATAGGATTCTTGAAAAGCATGTCGAGCGACGACATTATGGAGTTTTCGATTTCGGTAACGTCGCCCGACATACGTGCCATCACGTCGCCTTTGCGCTCGTTGGTGAAAAACGAGATTGGGAGCGCCACAATCTTTCGGTACATAAGGTTTCGTATGTCGCGCAGAATGCCCGAGCGGATAGGAATAACGAAATACGAACTCAGATAAGTAGTTGCAGTCTTGAAGAACGTCATCACTACGAGTGCTATCGAGAGCAGAATCAGCGCGGTGGTTTGCCCCCATTGCTCGATTGCCACGGAGATGTAGTAGTAGAAATTATTTACGGCAACTTCCTTGAGCGAAGCGCTGTCCCAAGGCATGAAAGAGTACGAAACCTCGTTGACCTTGAACAGCATTTCCAGGATAGGGATTATGAGAGCAAACGAGAACAGCGTAAGCACCGCCGAGAGCATGTTGAAAAAGATGTTCAGCGCCAGATATTTCTTATAAGGAGGGACGAACCGCCTTAAAATATGTAAAAATTCTTTCATTGTCGATAAAAAGACGTTTTTGCTTCGACAAAGATAATGAGAAAAGCATCAGAATTAAACTTCGGCGAAAAAAAGGTGTCATAAATATGCTTTTTTGAAAAAATATAACTGACAATAATGATTTTTATGAAAAGGTTCTTAGTATTTGTATTGGCAACTATGACAATGGTGTCGGCTTTCGCCGGTAACATCACCGGAACGGTGGTTGATGGAGGCGACAAGTCGGCGCTGGCACAATGTACGGTACGCTTGCTGATGGCGCGCGACAGTGTCTTCGTGAAGGGTGTGGCGAGCGATGCCGACGGCAAATTCAGTTTCAGTGGTGTGAAAAACGGCAAATATGTGCTGCAATTCTCGTTTATAGGCTACGAAACGCTTAACAAGGAGGTTTCGGTTACTTCATCGGCGCCCAACGTTCGTCTTGGCGAGGTGGTGATGAAGGAGAACACCGTAATGCTGAAGGAAACCGTAGTGCTCGGAGCTAAGACCGAAATCAAAGTGATGGAGGACACTGTTGAATATAACGCCGATGCATATCGCACACAGCCCAACTCGGTAGTGGAAGACCTGCTGAAGCGTCTGCCGGGTGTAGAGGTTGACAGCGATGGCAAAATCACCGCCCATGGCAAGGAAGTGAAGAAAATCCTTGTCGATGGCAAGGAATTCTTTGCCGACGACCCAAAAGTTGCCACCAAGAACCTGCCTACAGATATCGTTGAAAAACTTCAGGTGGTTGACCGTAAGAGCGACCTTGCGAGAATGACCGGAGTTGACGACGGAGAGGAAGAAACAGTGATAAACCTTACTGTGAAGAAAGGCATGAACAACGGTTGGTTCGGCAATGTGACAGCCGGCTATGGTACCGACGACCGTTATGGCGCCAACGCCATTGTTAACCGCTTCTGGAACGGAAACCAGATAACCTTCATTGCCGGTGCCAACAACACCAATAACCTCGGTTTTACCGATGGAAACAGCGGCCGATTCCGCCGATTCGGTGGCGACAACGGCATTAACACCTCGCAGAATGTGGGTGTGAACTTCAATGTTGGCAAAGGCGAGGAATTCCGTGTGGGAGGCGATGTGATGTATTCGCATTCCGACCGCGATTCGCGAATTCGACTGAACCGTGAGTATCTGTTCAGCGATTCGTCGTCGTTCTATAAGTCGAATTCCATCTCGCGCGACCGTGGACATAATCTTCGTGCCGATTTCCGGTTGAAATGGGAAATCGACTCGTTCAATGCCATTGAGTTCCGTCCGAACTTCTCGTTTAACTATAATCATTCGGAGAG
>JBJEKE010000012.1:0-4670 GCA_051878475.1 Muribaculaceae bacterium
AAAAGGTGAATTTGTTAAAGCTAATTGATTATGAAAATTACAAAATATATATTGATGCTGGCCGTATCGGCCTTCCTCGGGCTTTCGCTCGTATCGTGTAGCGAAGACGACCTCGGGCCAACAATCTTCCCTGATGATGAAGATGCACTCGACCCATCGTCGTACTCCTACAAATTCGACAAGTGGCTGCAGGACAACTTCCTGTTGCCCTACAACCTCGACTTCCGCTACAAGATGGAAGATGTAGGTACCGACCTCAACTATAACCTTGTGCCGGCAACATTCGACAACAGCCAGAAGCTTGCCGTGCTCGTAAAATATCTTTGGTTCGACGTTTACAACGATATCGTCGACCCTGAGTTCTTGAAGTTCTACGGTCCGCGAATCATTCACATCATCGGTTCGCCGGCGTATAACCCAACATCGGGTACTATTATCCTCGGTCTTGCCGAAGGCGGTATCAAGGTGTCGCTGTTCCGCGTGAACGACCTCGACCTCGACGATATGGACATGCTCAACGAATACTATTTCAAGACCATGCACCACGAGTTCTCGCATATTCTTCACCAGACCAAGAGCTATCCCACCGAGTTCAACCTGCTGAGCACCGGTCACTACGACTCCAGCAACTGGCAGGACCGCGACGAGGGCATGTGTGCCTCGCTCGGTTTCTTCAGCAACTATGGTAGCTCGGAAACACGTGAGGACTTTGCCGAGACCGTTGCCAACTACATTGTGAAGACCGACGACCAGTTGGCAAAGCTTTACGATTATGCAGCCCGTGGTTGGGAGGTTAACGACCCCGAATCGCTCGACCCAATCTACTCGTCGTGGTTCATCTATTTCAAGAACGAGGTAAACGATGAAAACCGAAATCTCACCATCCCGTATGCCTATGGCTACGACCGTGCTATCACCGACGATGATATTGAGATTGTAACAGAAAACGGCGTTGAGACCCGCTATCTGAAGAACGACGTAGTAAGCGGTGTGGTTAAGTTGATTAAGTCAGGCGAAATAGATGCCAATCTCGACGACTGGTATGACAGCGCAGCCAAGAAGAACTATCGCTTCCAAGTATATGCCGTTGCCGATAAAGATGGCATCGATGGGGTTCAGGTTCTCGACCAGAAAATCAACATAGTCCGCGAATGGTTTAAGAGCGCATGGAATGCCGACCTCGATGCACTGCGCGAGGAGGTACAGAAGCGTCAGAACAACGTGAATTCTGAATTCACCGACCAGCTGCTTGACCAAATTAGAAACGTTCAATAATCCGATTAAACATTGATAGATATGAAAACCAAGATATTTTTTACGGCAGCAGTAGCGACCGCCCTGTTGATGTCGACATCGTGTAAGAACGAAGTAGAGGACATCTTCGACGATTCGGCTGCCAACCGTATCGAAAACGCCCTCGTGGAGTATTCCGATGTGCTCACATCGGCACCCAACGGTTGGGTAATGCAGTATTTTGCCAACGATGAAGAACCCGGAGCATCGTTTGTGATGAAGTTCTCGACCGACGGTAGTGTGAACGTCGCATCAGCAAACTTTACGAACGGCTATAAGTTAGAGCAGGAAACCAGCCTGTTTGAGATGATTGCCGACAATGGTCCGGTGCTCACTTTCAATACCTATAACAACGTGTTCCACGTGTTCTCCGATCCTGGTATCGACCCATCGGCAGTGGGTATAGGCCATGGTGGCGACTATGAGTTCATGGTGATGAAGGCACAGGCCGATACTGTGATTCTCCGTGGTAAGAAGACCTCAATCAAGGCGCTTCTCTTGCCTCTGAAGGATGGTGAAACAGCCCAGCAATACTTCGACAACCTCATTGCTCATCGCGATGCAATGTTCAACAGCAAGTTCAACACCCTCACTCTTCATTCAGAAGGTCAGAACTACGAACTGAGCGATTGCTCATCAGGCTTGATATCAGTGGTTCCCGAAGGTGGCGATGCTGTTACCGACACAAAGTATTATCCCTACGTGCTCACTGAGAAAGGTTTCCGCTTTATCTCGGCATGGGAAGGCTACGGCCCGGGCAACACCGAGGGCCAGAGCTTCTCGGAATTTGCCTTCGACGAATCGGGCAAGCTCCTCTGCCTTGACGACAAAGCCTCGTACATATCGTGTGCCGCTCTCTCGTCGCTCATAAGTGATAAATCATTAAAGTGGAATATCGATCCAGATACAATGACTGGCTCAATATCAGCTGTATACGATGCTGTTGTTTCAGGTTGTAAGCAAGCTTATCCTAAATTGGAATTTAAGTTTTTCCGTATAAATTATAACACTACAGCAAAAAAATATTCTCTTTATTTTGAAAATGGTTCTGCAAAGGGAAATTTCTATTGCAACATTATTGCTCAGGACGATAATACAGTGAGATTTGAATTCGACGGGACTACAGATTCGAATGCTAAGTCTCATTTGAATAAAGTTCCTGATTTTCAGAATTTTATAAATATTTTGGCTTCAAGTTCCTTTACGCTTTCAAGCGTATCTTCCACAGCTCCTACTACAATATCAATTGCAGGAGGTGATAGTAAGTTTAATGTTAACGTCCAGTAAGGCGTTAGCATTAAACTTAAATTAATGACATTATTAATCAATCAATTAATTCTTTTACGCGATGAAAAAAGCTTTACTATTTACAGTGGCTATGATGTTTGTCGGTGCTGCCTTTGCTGCTCGTCCATCGCTTAGCCAGGTTGCTGTTAGTCCATTGAATCACTCAAATGGAAATTATCAAAAAGTTCAGTTTGATGCGAGAAAACTTGTAAATCAAACTCCTACCTTTGAGACTTCAAAATTTAATTTATCAAAAAATCTCAATGTAAAATCATTGAAGAATGTAGTTGCAGCAGAAGGCGAGGAAGTACCCAATTTGGCATACGCACCTCTTGGCCAATTTTATGTTGGATTATCTCCTGAGTTTATTGGATATCCAGCTTCAGCTCTTTTGACTGGTGCCTACACTAACTCCTATTGGTACAATATTTCAACAGGGGCTACGCAATTCCAGTGGACATGGAATTATTATGATTATATTCAAGGTAGTGCTTCGGATGATTTTGTTTCTACTGAAAACCATTTGATAGTTGAATTACCATATTCATATCTGAACCAACCTGTGCTTAGTGCACCAAGTGGAGAAGATGTCGTTTCATACACTCGTGGAATTGGTACTCAGGTTGGTGGTAATTGGATGGAAGATATCAGCGAATCAGTAGGTTCAACTGACCCTGTATATACAGTTTTCGGAGCATGTACTTATGAAATGGATTCTGAGGATGCTAATACTATCATTTCGCGTGCAAAACTTATGCAAAACGGAGCCTCTGAATCATATGATAATTTGCTGGCTTATTATGAAATGGGTTCATCTTCATCAATTGTTGGCTATGGTAACTTGTTCCCTGCACCCAACCGACCCTATTACATGTCAGAAGTTTGGTTCCCTGCATTCGTGGAATTGCCTGCAGGAACTGAAATTGGTGTGAAAGTATATGGAGTTGATGATGAAGGTTATGTTGACTTCTCGAGCACTTTGGCTGAAGGTACTTATACTGCAGAATCAGATCTTTCGTCATCTAAAGCGCAGCAGTATTATATGATTGATTTTCCGCTTGCAGTATATGACCCAGAAACTGAATTGATGATTGAACAACCAATAACAATTGATAGCGCTATTTATATTGAGGTTGAATTGCCTGAAGATTTGGCAGCAGGTGCAATTAATCCAACGGCTTGTTTTGTAAGAGACGAATATGCTGATTCATACATGGTTGACGATTGCGCTATTGCAGTTTTAAATTATACTGATACAGAAAATAATCCTGCAACTCTTCGTTCGAACGCAGGCATGTGGGGCTATGGAATCTGGAATGATACAGAAGCTGATGCTCATATCCAGAGCTTCCTCTTCCATACAGATGCTACATTTACTTGGTTAGATCCTGAAACTGAGCGCGTACAGCTTGATGTTGCTAACGAAGCTACCCGCGTTAATGTTAACTCTTATTTTTATACTACAGTTTGGACAATTGAAGAAGATGCCGATATGGATGGCGTAATCGACAATGCACCATGGTTGGTTTACAATATTGGAGAAGACGAGACTACAGGTGACTGCTTTATTGAATTTGCTGCAACTTCAGTAGAACCTCGCTATGCCGACGTTCATATTTCAGTTCCTGGTAGCAACGCCACCATTCGCGTAATCCAGGGTGACGGTGGTGTTAAGGCCGTAGCAAGCGACGCTGTAAAGGTATCGGTAGCCGGAGGCAACTTCAACATCAAGGCTAATGCAGGCGTTAACTCAGTAGCTATCTACACTGTAGCCGGTCAGCTCGTAAAGAATGCTGCCCTCGTAGCCGGTGACAACGTGGTACCAGCCAGCGACCTTGCCAAGGGCGTATACGTACTGAAATTCAACAACAACTATGCCGTTAAGGCTGTAAAGTAATAGCTTAACAGTCAGCGGGATAGTGTTACAATGAATAACGATAAACTGTAAAAGGATTTGCAGTTTTATAACACTATCTATTGGGACCGGGCTACCGTGAGGTAACCCGGTTTTTTTTATGTTATTGCCGTAGGAGTGGCGGTTATTGGCATGCGGTGGATGGGATTTTGCGGGCGGTGGCGTTAACGGCGCG
>JBJEKE010000012.1:4770-25072 GCA_051878475.1 Muribaculaceae bacterium
CTGGAGGCGCATTGTTGCATTTAGCCTGGGGCAACGCCCCAGGGATAGTGAGAGGGTTTTCAACCCCCACGACAACCGAGAAACGCGTTCGCGTTTTTCGGTTGTCGTGGGAAATAAAGGAGTGTGCATGACGAAACCTAGGGCGATGCCGTAGGCTAAACGGACCTTGCCCTTTCAGGGCGCAGCGGGCGTACTCGTTGCTGGTAGAGGAGGCAACAACGAGCGAGCAGGATTTCAGGGCGCAGCGGGCGTGTTCGTAGCTGGCGGTGGTTGTGTTAAGTGATAACGTAAATGTGTAATGAGTGGCGGTTATTGGCATGCGGTGGATGGGATTTTGCGGGTGGTGGCGTTAACGGCGCGCTGGAGGCGCATTGTTGCATTTAGCCTGGGGCAACGCCCCAGGGATAGTGAGAGGTATTGCATTCCCCACGACAACCGAAAAACGCGTTCGCGTTTTTCGGTTGTCGTGGGGAATAGAGAAATGGGAATGGCGAAACCTAGGGCGTTGCCCTAGGCTAGAAGGACCTTGCCCTTTCAGGGCGCAGCGGGCGTGCTCGTTGCTGGATAGATGAGGCAACGACAAGCGAGCAGGCTTTCAGGACGTTGAGGGCGTGTTCGTTGCAGGGTAGAGGAGGTAACGCAAGCGAGCAGGTTTTCTGGGCGCAGCGGGCGTGTTCGTATTTATATGGGAAATGGGGGTTATTTGCGGAAGTCGGCGTGGAGGGTTCGGATAAGGCGACGTTTCACTCTGGGCCAGAACCCGAAATTACGGCGGTAATATCGTTCGAAGCAGCGACGTGCCTCGATGTTTTCTTCGATTGGGGTGATTTTCGTTACTTCGATTGGATGCTGTGCAAGCGTGGACGCGTAGAGGTTGCCTCCGCCACAGTTAGTGCCTGAGCCGTCAAATCCCACGTTGGCTACGAGCGAGCGTCCGACGTTTAGCGACAGGATGTTGTCGACAAATAGGCTTGCATTCCATCGGATGGCCCAGGAATTGTTTTTGCCGGCAATCTGACGGCGTAGCATGCGTGTGAACCGGTATGCACCGTTGAAGTCGAAACGTCGCGTCTGGCGGGTTTGTTCCAAACGGGCGAGCAATAGCTTTCCGTCGGGGTTAAAATGGCGCCAGGCGCGCTCCCAGGTTGCCCAGCCCCAGCTTCCGGTGAATTTGATAAGGAAAGTGTCGGGCAACGACGGGTCGCCGGTGAAATCGCACGCCTGGATGTGCCCCACGCGAGGCTCGTCGGCGTAAACTGTGAGCGCCTCGTTCATAAAGCGGAGGAAGAAAGGCGACAGCACCAGATCGTCCTCAAGGACAATCACCCGACCGTGAGCATGCACCTGAGAGGAGACACCGTCGATGACATTTGCTGCCAGACCCATATTTTGCTCACGCTCAACAACTACGACGCGAGCGAACCCGGTAATGGAGCGGACGATGGCACGCACCTCGGCCACGGCTGCAGCCGAAGCCTCGTCGCGAGCGCCGTCGGAGTAGACATACAAGGTGCTGAGCCGGCATTCATTGTTGGCGAGAAGACTGTCGAGGAGCCGGCGAGTGTGCTGCGGACGGTTGTAGACGAACAGCAGAATAGGGGCAAATGCTATGTCGGTCATCGTTTTATTCGGTTAATTTGCTTGTTGATGAAGCGGCGCAGACTGTAGCGTTTGAGCCGGAGGCAGATGTGGTGCGGAATCTCAGCCAGATATGGGAGAAGCTGTCGCGAGCGCCACAAATAACGGAACCAAAGGCCTTGGCGCGGCACTCCAATGCTGTTCCAAGGCTTGTTTGGACCCACGTAGTGCACCTGCACCGGGTGGGCAAGAGCGTTGGTGAACATAGTGATTCGTTCGGCGTTATCGGGAGGGAGTTGCGGGTTATAGTGGTCGAACTCCACTGATGCGGCATCGAGGCGATAGAACGAGTTGCTCACCACATATTTCAAGTCAAGGTGGCGCACCTTGGGCCAGCAGCATAGAATCAGGCAATCCTGCTCGGGGAGGAGCAGCCGGTGGTAGTTGTCGCAATAGTATTTCGGCACCCGCATGTCGGTTCCGTCGGCACGCATCGCCTTTAGGTTGAGCAGCAGGTATCCGGCCGCAATCTCGTGGCGCAGAGTGTCGATTTCGTCGGCGGTGAAGTTGTCATTGTATTTTGCAATGCGACGGTCGTCGTGGGTAATCTGCCCCACGCCGGCATAGTAGAAATCGTCGTTGTCGAAAGCGAAGAACGAAGGCGCTATGTCGCCGGTGAACACCACATCGACATCCGAGCAGAGAATTCGGTCGTACTGCGGAAAAATTTGCGGCGCCAGCAGCTTATAGTATATTTCCTTTGAGAAATGCGACTTGGCGGTGGTGATGAGCTCGTTATCGAATCGGGCAACGTTGATAAACCCCAGCTCGGCATTTGAGAAATGCGCCACCACACGATATAGGCGCTTGCGCAGCCGTTCTGGGATGCCAGCGTGAAGCACATAGAGTCGATATTGCAAACTTGGGTCGGCATTTTCGAGCAACGAGTGGAATGTAACAGCCGCGGCGGTGACGTAGTTGCTGTCGAAAGTGAAGAAAATCGGGATAATAGAGCTCATTTGGTGTGGCGTTTAAGGAGATAGTCGATACATTCGTGGAAAATCCGGGCCTGCAGGCGCCAGATGATTGCAGTGTAGAGAGAGGCCGTTACCACTATTTTGGCTGCAAAACGGAGGTAGATATTGCCTATATGGCACGATACCAGGCTTGAGGCGGCAATGGCCAGTATGGCGATGGCGAGAAACGGCGCAATATCGCGGAGCGAATCGAAAAGCCGCAACCCAATCTCGCGGTGAACGAACCGGTGCCACACCAACAGCCAAGCAATGTGGGTGGCCACGAATATCGTGACAATCGAGCTGATGCCCAATCTGTAGGAGCAGCAAATGAGCGTGAGCTGCACCGCCGAGAGTGCGATGGTGCACCACATGTAGATGCCCGAGAGGCCACGGCTGATAAGCAGATTGGTGTAGAGCTTGATAATAGGCACAAAAGCACCCCAGCAGCAAAGCAGTTGCAGCAACGGAACGCTCTCAATCCACTTGTCGGTGATGGCGATGACAATGAGCTCCGGTGCAATGAAACAGATGCCCAGCATAACCGGGAACGACACCAATGCAGTGAAACGCAGCAATTTTCGGAACACCAAGAGCTGGCGCTCAGTGTCGTCGATGCATGCAAACACCGGCTGAGCGATGCCGTTAATCATACCTGTAATTAGGTTGTGTCCCATGCTGTTCCATTTGTTTGCCTGATTGAAGTTGCCCACTTCGTGCTGCGAGTATAGACGTCCGAGAATCACGCTCAGCAGGTCGTTGTTTATGATTGTGAAGATGTTTGTAACGATTATTTTGCTGCTGAATCCGAACATTTCGCTGATAGGCTTCATTGAGAACGAGAGTGTGGGATGCCATTTTGCGAAATAGAAGTTCAGAGCCGTGGTGACGCTGACAAAAGTAATGGTTTGCCAGGCGATACCCCAGTAAGCCCAGCCGTTGTAAGCCAGGAATATGCCCACGCATCCCGAGATTAGCAGAGCAGCGATGTTGATGATTGTGGCCTGTTTCACTTTAAGGTTCTTGAAGAGGATGGCACGCGGAGCGATGCCCAAGCTTGAGATGGCAAACGACAGGAACGACAGCCTCGCCAGCGGCGTGAGCTCGTCGATGCCGTAGAAAGCCGAAATCAGGGGCGCCGCCAGAGCCAGCAAGGCGTAGAGCGAAAATCCCACAGCCGAGCAAAACCAAAACACCGAATTGAAATCGGCGTGAGATGCATAGCGGCGGTTGGTGAGAGCCGAGATGAACCCACCCTCTTGCAGAGTTGATGCAATGAGCGAGAAAATCGACAGCATTGCAATCATGCCGTAGTCGTTAACGTCGAGCAGACGCGCCAGGACGATACCGAAAAGGAGGTTCAGCAACTGTTGCGCACCGTTGCTGAAACCTCCCCAGAAAAGTCCTTTTGCGGTTTTGTCTTTAAGCGACTCAGCCATAAAAAGCGTAGTGATAAAGCTTTCGTTATTTCACTTCGCTGCCGGGCTTCACCTCGCGCAGAAGCGAAGTAACAGCCAGACTGCCGTCGAAGTCCTCGGCCGAGAGAATCATGCCTTCGCTCACCAGCCCATTCTTAAACTGTCGGGGAGCGAGGTTAGCGATGAAGAGCACCTCCTTGCCCACGAGTTCTTCGGGCTTGTAGTGCTGAGCGATGCCGCTCACGATAGTGCGGCCATTGATGCCGTCGTCGATTTTGAACTTCAGCAGCTTCTTCATTTTTGGCACGGCCTCGCATTCGAGCACACGGCCCACACGAATGTCGAGTTTTTCGAAATCGTCGAAAGCGATAGTAGGCTTAATAGGGGCAGCCTGGAAGTTTTCGGCTTCGTTGGCCTTTTTGATGTCGGCCAGACGCTGCATCTGCGCGTCGATAGCGCTGTCCTCGATTTTGTCGAAGAGTAGTTGAGGTGCTTCGAGCTGATGACCTACAGATAGGAGGTCGGTGCTTCCCAGACGGTCCCATTCAATCTCCTGAATGTTGAGCATTCGGCGCAGTTTAGCGCTGCTGAACGGGAGGAACGGCTCGAAAGCAATCGAGAGGTTAGCTACGAGCTGCAGCGACAGGTTGAGGATAGTCCCCACGCGAGCCATGTCGGTCTTGGCAAGTTTCCAAGGTTCGGTGTCGGCAAGGTATTTGTTGCCGATTCGAGCCAAGTTCATCACCTCTTTCTGGGCATCGCGGAAGCAGAAGTTTTCGAGCAGATTCTCCACCTTTGCCTTCACCTCGGCAAATTCGCCGAGCGTCTGTCGGTCGTATTCGGAGAGTTCGCCGCACTGGGGAACCACGCCGTCGAAGTATTTCTTTGTGAGCTGGAGAGCACGGTTAACGAAGTTACCGTAGATAGCCACCAGCTCGTTGTTGTTTCGAGCCTGGAAATCGCTCCAAGTGAAGTCGTTGTCCTTTGTTTCGGGAGCGTTAGCAGTGAGCACATAACGGAGCACATCCTGCTTTCCGGGGAAATCGACGAGATATTCGTTGAGCCATACAGCCCAGTTTCGGGAAGTTGATATTTTGTCGCCCTCGAGGTTTAGGAATTCGTTGCTGGGTACGTTGTCGGGAACGATATAAGATCCTTCGGCCTTGAGCATGCTCGGGAACACGATGCAGTGGAACACGATGTTGTCCTTACCGATGAAGTGAACAAGACGCGTTTCGGGGTCTTTCCACCATTTCTCCCAGGAGTCGGGGAGGAGTTCCTTGGTGTTGGAGATATAACCGATAGGAGCGTCGAACCACACGTAAAGCACCTTGCCCTCTGCACCTTCCACCGGCACGGGAATACCCCAATCGAGGTCGCGGGTGACGGCACGCGGCTTCAGGCCATTGTCGAGCCACGATTTGCACTGGCCATACACGTTAGGACGCCATTCCTTGTGTTCCTCGAGAATCCATTTCTCGAGCCACTGCTGATAGTCGTTAAGAGGCAGATACCAGTGGCTTGTAGGACGCTTCACCAGCTTGTTGCCGGTGAGTTTGTTCACCGGGTTGATTAGCTCGTCGGGCGAGAGAGTGGAGCCGCACTTTTCGCATTGGTCGCCATAGGCGCCCTGAGCGTGGCATCGTGGGCATTCGCCCATTATATTTCGGTCGGTAAGGAACTGGTGCTCCTGTTCGTCGTAGAACTGTTCGCTCTCCAACTCTACGAATTTGTTGTTGTCGTAAAGTTTGCGGAAGAAGTCGGAAGCGAGTTTGTGGTGGGTTTCGGAAGTAGTGCGGCTGTAGATGTCGAACGAGATGCCGAATTCCTCGAACGAGTGTTTGATAAGTGCATGATAACGGTCGACCACGTCCTGAGGTGTGCAACCCTCCTTCTTTGCGCGGATGGTAACGGGCACACCATGCTCGTCGGAGCCACCGATGAAAATCACATCGCGGCGTTTGAGGCGCAGATAGCGCACATAGATATCGGCCGGAACGTATACCCCAGCCAAGTGGCCAATGTGTACAGGACCGTTAGCGTAAGGCAGCGCGGCTGTAACTGTTGTCCTCTTGAAATTCTTTTCCATAATATGTTGTAAATTCGAATATTTTCAAAAACGTATGCAAAGTTACAATAAATAAGTGAGAATGAGAGGTTGGGCCGGCTAAATTGTGAATTAAACCGAAGGCATAAAACAAAAAAACGGCAGCATCGGATTAGCGATACTGCCGTAGTGGCCTGTCGGAGAAATTATTCGGATTTCTGCAGTTCAAATCCGGCATATAAGCCTTTGTAGCTGTTGAGCAGGCTAGCAGCGCTAGTAGCAGTGGAGTTGCCGCTGATTTTAGCTACAGTCGACATCAGAGTGAGGAGTTTCGATACGTCGAAGGTGATTTCGAGAGTGGTTCCCTTCTTGATGTGGACTTTCGACTTGAAGCTTTTGATTTTTGTTATTGAGTCGAAGTTCAGGTAATAGTCATCGCCCTCCTTTGTGAGCTTTCCGGTGAGTTTGCCTTTTTTGAGCTGCATAACGAAAGTGCTGTCGGAGTTGAAAGTCATCACTATGTTATTCATTCCGAATTTCTTATAGTATGGCGATAGCTTGTTTTCGATAGTAGTAGCCATAGCCGAACCTCCGGCTTTTTTTAGCAGGTCTTCGCTTTCGAACGCTACAGCGGGAGCCTTATAGCTCCAAGAACCTTGGATGTCGTCAATAGAGATGTCGCTGGTGCTGATAACGCTGTTCACAATATTTTCGACAGTTCCGTTAGATAAGGCATTTTTCAGTGAAGAAAGGTCGAAAGCATACGAGCTGCTGTTCAAAGCAAAAGCAATGGCAGCGATGATGATAATTGCAAATTTTCTGTTCATAATTTGATTATGTTATTAAAATGTTTCAGTATATGTGAAAAACACAAGGCAAAAATATAAATGATTTGCGAAATGGCAAATCCAAATCGCTTTTTGAGGAGAAAATAGTGCTTAACCGAAGAAGTGATGCATTAGCAATTTCACGGTTTTTGCTATGGAAATGGGTGGAAAAAGGGTATAATGTATGTACAAATTTGTAGATTTGTTTGGTTGATGGTTTGCGATTATATTGAATTTCAATTAAAATGATAATATTTTTATGTTTTGAGTGCCGACAAGTGAAAAATAATCGTTTATTTTGTGAGCTGAATAATGGTGGCGACAAGTGTCGTTACTCATTTTTTTGAAAAAATATATTATTAAACAATAATTTATGAGATTACATTTATTAGGCTTATTGCCGTTGGCAATGCTTGCAGCGTGCAGCCAGAACGACGACCCCACGACGGGCGGCAGTGGCATGATTGATGCTACCTTCACTGCCGATTCCAACGTGACCAGCACGGGTGCGATATCTCGTTCGAGCGAGGCACAGGCATATGCTCCTGACATCGAGTCGTTTGGCGTGAAGTTGGCCAAGAAGGACGGCTCTTATTTTAAGGCATGGGAATCGGTAGGGGAATTTGATTCCACCACCAAGTTCCCGATAGGTGACTACACCCTTCAATTGTATTATGGTGCGGCCGACGAAGAAGGCTTCGACAAGCCGTATTATTATGGAGAAACCGAGCTGACCGTAATCGATTCGGAAACCACCACCCCAACAGTAACAGCGGTGTTGGCCAACACTATGGTGGCAATCAACTACACCGATGCATTCAAGAAGTATTTTTCGAGCTATTCAGCCAAGATACACTCAACCGGAGGGTCTTACATAGACTTCACACAAGACGAAACCCGTGTGGCATACGTTCGTCCCGGTAACATATCGCTCGAGCTTAATTTGGTCCGTGCTTCGGGCGGTTCGCTTACCTTCACACCGGCTAGTATCTCGAACGCGAAGGCCCGTACATTCTATAATGTGACGTTCGACGTAAATGGGGGCGAAGTGGGCGAAGCCGTGCTTCGGGTGATTTTCGACGAAACCACAGTGGCCCAGCCAATCGAAATCACACTCAGCGATGAGCTCATCAATGCGCCTGAACCCACAGCCGAAGCCAAGGGTTACGATAACGGAGCCACAATAGAGGTGTTTGAAGGCGATTCGTATGCAACGCCACTTAAGACCTCAATCAATGCTCTCGCAGGCTTGAAAGAGGTTACACTCACCACCACATCAGAATTCCTGCAGTCGAAAGGGTGGCCGGCCGAGCTCGACCTTATGGCCGCCACCGATGCCCAGAAAAATCTGTTGAGCGGCCTCGGCTTCAGCACGACAGTGTGGAAGAACCCCGACAAGATGGCGCTCGTCGATTTCACCGAACTCATCAAGAACCTGCGTGCAACAGCCTCTAGCACATCGCACACCTTCGTGGTCCAGGCCAAGGATATCTTCTCCAAGGTTTCAGAAACCATAACCCTTAACGTAACTACCAAGAAAGTTGAGTTTACAGCCGTATCGGCCGGAAGCATCGACTACCTTGCCACTAAGGTGCCGGTCAACGTTCATTTCGTGGGCGAAGGTCTTACCGACAAGACCGTGTTCTCGGTGATTAATTCGCTTGGAGTGGCAGAAAAGGTAACGGTGGCAAGTGTTGACGACCTCGGCAACAACGATTATAAGGTAACACTTGACATACCGTGGGCCAACACTCATCCAAGAATCAAAGCTAACTACAATGACAGCATGATAGAGCAGAGCCTGCAAGTGCAGCGCAACGAACCAGCCTATACGCTGAGCGTAGACGATGTAGATGTGTGGGCCAAGACAGCTACAGTGCGTCTGTCGGCATCATCGGATGTGCTCGCCAAGATTGCCACATACGCCACATTCTATCTCAACCCCGGGTCGGATGACTACGTAAAGACCACTAACGTTACTCGCGACACAGCCACCGGCGACCTGCTGTTCACAAGCCTCGTGCCATCGACCGCCTATTCGCTGAAGGCGTCGGTAGTAGAGTCGGCATCACCGGTTTATTCGTCGCCAATATCGTTTAACACCGAAGCCGACGCCCAAATACCGAACAGCGACATGGAATCGTGGAGTAAAAATTCGATAGGCAAAACAGCGGTAATAATTAGTACAAATAAAAAAGTATACGATTATTTACCATATGCAAGTGGCGAGACCGATATTTGGTGGGCTACAAACAACGAACGAGCCTATGACTACTCGGTATCCCGTGTAGAATGTACGTCAAGCTGTACAGTAAGCCCAAATTCAACAATCGTGAATAGTGGCATTTATTCAGCACAGATTTACACCAGCGGTAGTGGCGGTGGTTGGGCGAATACAAATGCCGGGTCGGCTTCGGTTATTTACGATGACGCACCATTTGTGGGACGCTTGTTTATCGGAACATATCATTGGACAGGCAATTCAGAAGAGGTGACCACCGGCCATAGCTTCCCGTCGCGTCCGTTGGCATTCTCGTTCTGGTACAAATATCAGCCTAAGAACACCGATCAGTTCAGAGCTGAGATAGAGGTCCGTTCTGGTGAAGAAGTCATAGCAACCGGTTTGTTTGAGCCCGAAGCCACAAGTGCATCGAACACTTCGTTCCGGAAAGTGACAGTTGATCTCAACTACACCAACACCAAGGTTAAGGCCAGCTCGATTTATGTAAGTTTCTGGTCGACAACCAAGACCGAAATCACAAAAAGCGATTTGAATTTAGATGTCAGCACCCAGATAGGCGACGAAACGCTTAATGTTCACCGTGGAAGTATGCTGTATATCGACGATATTTCATTAACATATTAATCAATAGCCATTCATTATGAGTAAGATATATAAACTGATGTTAGGTTTGTTAGCTGCATTGCTCGCCTTTACTGCCTGCGACGACCCTAACTATCCCGGCCAGGAATCGGGAGAAGGCCAATTGTCGATGGAGTCGCTTTTGGTTAATGTGATAAGCATAGAGGACGTGATCGAAAGCCGAAGCACGTCCGACGTGAACAACTATACTGTTGATATCGTCAACAAGACAACCGGCAACATAGCCTATACATGGAAATATTCGGAGATGCCGGCAGTGGTGACCCTGAAAGTTGGCGACTACACAGTGCGCGCCTATAACACCCAGGTGCAGACTGCAGCTTGGGAGGCACCTTACTACTATGCCGACAAGGATGTAACCGTCACCAAGAACGAGATAACCGAGCTTGGAACCCTCACTTGCAAACTCAGCAATGTGAAGGTGTCGATACGCTATTCCGATGCCCTGAAGACTTTAATCGGAACGGGCAACGATGTTAAGGTGAACGTGATAGTTGGAGAAACCGGTTCGCTCGATTTCGCATATAGCGAAACCCGTTCGGGATACTTCAAATATGTAGAAGAGAGCACCACACTGGTGGCAACTTTCACCGGAACCGTCAACGGCTACTATATGAGCGAATATAAAGTACTTGCCGATGTAGCCCCCGGCCAGCACCGTATAATCACCTTCGGAGTGAAGGATTCACCTGTTCCACCGGATGAAACAGGCTTGATTGGCACAACGGGTCTGGCACTTGATTCATACGTCACATCGGTTGACATGACCGTAGACGTTCCCATCGAGGAAGAGACCGTAGATCCCGACGATATGCTCAAGCTCAGCAACAATGCCTTGAAGTTCTCTTCGGCCGCCGCATCGAAGAATGTTGTGGTGACCGCAACATCGCAGTGGACTGCATCGACAACCGCCGACTGGTTTACACTCAGCGCAACATCGGGCGCAGCCGGAGAAACCACCGTTACGGTGACAACCCTTGAGAACACTACCGAAACACAGCGTTCGGCTACTGTAACCTTCAATATGGGCTCGATGTCGCAGACACTTGTGGTTAGCCAAGATCCGAAGGCCGATGAAACCGCTCCAACAATCACCAGCGAAACCCTCGACCTCGAGAACATCAACGTAATTACCGATGGCATGCAGGCAATAGTCTACATCACTGCTCCTAACGGTATTCAGAACCTCAACGTTACTATCGACTCGCCGACATTGACGCCTGAAGAGCTCGAAAGTGTGGGTCTGCGCTCAAGCTTCGACCTTGCTAATCCGGGCGACCTTGAATCGGCACTCAGCGGCCTTGGATTCCCAACCGGTAGCCAGGTGGCAGGTAGCACCGAGACAATTACCTTCGACATATCTCAATTCATGGTACTGTTGAAGAAGTTTGAAGGTGTGCACAACTTTATCCTCGAAGTAGTCGACGTAAAGGGACAATCAACAGAAGTTACACTTAAATTCGAAGCAGAGTAAGGTCATGAAAAAGATAATATATTTCATATTGTTTGGCATTGCAGCGATGTTGACATTCTCTGCATGCAGCAACGACGAGGCCGATTTCAGCGGCGAAGGCAAGCTGAAACTTAAAGTTGCCATCAATGAGACCATCGACAAGGTAGTTAGCCGTTCGTCGGACGAGCTTGCGGAGAACTGTACTCTCTACGTATACAACAGCAAGGCTCTGGTGCGTAAATATCATGGACTTAGTGAGATTCCGAGTGAAATAGCATTGCTTAGCGGCAACTATCGTGCTGAAGCATGGGCAGGCGACAGCGTAGATGCTTCGTTTACACAGAAATACTTCAAGGGGACCACTCCGTTTACAATTTCCAAAGGCTCGCAGACAGTGGTTACTGTAGAGTGCAAGATAGCCAACGTAGTGGCATCGGTTAATTTTGATTCGTCGCTTGAAGGTGTTCTTTCCGACTACAATGTGAGCGTGGGCAACAGCAAGGCCTCGCTCGAATTCACAGCTGAGAACTTCTTGAGCGCCAAGGGCTACTATATGATGCCCGACGGCGACACCAACTTGACGTATGTGATTACCGGCAAGCAAATCGACGGCACCGACTTCCGCAAGGAGGGCGTGATTGAAAATGTAAAGCGTGCTACAGAGTATGCCTTGACTATCAAATACAGCCAGGCCGACGAAAACGTAGGAGGCGCATTCATTGATGTTGAAGTTGACGAGTCGACACTCGACATCAACGAGTCGGTAACCCTGAAGCCGGCACCGACCATCTACGGAAGCGGTTTCGATATCAGCCAGTCGCTCTTCGGCGAACAAGGCTCATTCCAGAAGCGCACAGTGTATATCACAGCCGTGGCTGCACTGACCAATGTAGTGGTGTCGTGCGACTACTTCACCACCCTTGGCTTCCCTGCCAATGAATTCGATCTCATCAACATGAGTGAATCGGCTTATTCGTCGGTTGAAGCTCTTGGACTGACGCATGTTTACACCTATATAGCTGAGGATGACAATTCGATATCGAAAATCTCATTCTCAGAAGATTTGCTCAACCGTCTGCCCAACGGCATATACAATGTGGCAATCAAGGCCACTGATGCCGAAGGGAAGACCACGCAGAAAACGGTAGTGATTGAGGTATCTGACGCATTGGTGGTAACCAAGGCAGCAGCCGATGCCGATATCAAGCAGTATTCGGCTACCCTTCGCGGTACTATCGCCAAGTCGGAGGCATCGAACATAGTAATCAAATATCGCAAGCAAGGCGAGTCGCAATGGCAGTCGGCAGTGGCCACAGTTGAGGACGATACCTTCTACGCCAAGGTAACCGGCTTGACGGCATCAACCACCTACGATTTCATGGCCGCTTGCGACAGCTTCGACGGCAAGGTGCTGCAGTTCACAACCGGCGCCGATACACCGCTCACCAATGGCGGCTTTGAGGACTGGTTTACCGACAGCGACGATGCCCTCGTTCCATCGGTCAGTGCCGATAACCTGTTCTGGGATACCGGTAACCATGGTTCGATAACCCTTAACCAGAACATCACCACCAAGGACACCAGCATCAAGCATGGCGGCACATGCTCCATCAAGATGCAGTCGGCATATGTGGCATTCCTGGGTATCGGTAAGTTTGCGGCAGGAAACGTATTCGTAGGCAAATACCTCAAGACCGATGGCACCAACGGTATCCTCGGTTTCGGCCGTCCGTTTACAGCCCGTCCGAAGGCTATCCACGGCTATGTGAAGTATCGCACAGGCAATATTAACTACACCAGCTCGGATATACCGGAGGTAACGAATGACATGACTGACAAGGGTACAGTGTACTTTGCACTTACCAATTCGGTGGCAGAGTCGTATGACAATACAGATTGGTCGTTTGTAATCCGCACCAAGTCGTCGGAACGTAGATTGTTCGACAAGACTGACTCCCGCATAATAGCATTCGGCGAAATGATATGGGACACTGATACCGAAGGCGATGACATGGTAGAGTTCACCATCCCGATTACCTACTACAGTGACGAGACACCATCGTATATGATGCTCGTGGGTTCGGCCAGCTACTGGGGCGACTACTTTGTGGGTAGCACCAGTGCAACAATGTGGCTCGACGACATCGAATTTGTGTACGAATAAAACAATGTGATGCAAAATCGGGGTCTGATTGCCCTATTTGCACTACCTTTGCAACGAATTTCAACTTTATTCTGATTCCGGAACTTTTCCGGAATCAGAATTGTTGAATACAACAACGTTCAAAACACGGCAGCGTCAGCAGCCGTTATGGAGTGATATTTCATTATATACTGGATATATGATAAGAATACGACCAATCGGAGTGATGTTGGCCATAGTGATAATTCTGTGTTTCTGTGGCGCAGCCATGGCGCAGCAGCCATTCCGTCGTGGCCTAGAACAAACCACTTTTATCCCGAAGGGGCAGTTTATAGCCGGACTTACAGCCAGCTTCAGCCAGTCGAACAACGACAATTATCAGTTTCTGATAGTAGAGGGCGTGTCGGGCAATACCTATTCGATGAAGGTGAGCCCAATGCTGTGCTATGCATTCAAGAACAACCTTGCAATAGGCGGGCGTGTGGCCTATAAGCGCTCCCGCTCGAAGATTGACGAGGCCGAGATAAAGTTTGATTCCGAATCCGACTACAGTGCCGACAACCTTTACGACATTAACCATAAGATATCGGCAATGGGCATCCTTCGCCAGTATCTAAGTCTGGGCTCGACTCGCCGTTTTGGCCTTTTTGCCGAAATGCAACTTGAATTTGGCTACGGACAGTCGAAGACCACTAATGGCTCGGGCACCGATTTCACAGGTTCATTTAAGCGCGACCTATCGTTTGACATTGGTCTTGCTCCCGGTATTGTGGTGTTCCTCAACAATTATTCTGCAATCGAGGTGAATGTGGGCGTGCTCGGTTTTGGATATACCCATTCAAAACTCACCACCGACCAGATTTATATATCGAATCTGAAGACCACTTCGGCAAATTTCAAGATTAACCTGTTCTCAATTTCCATTGGGGCTGCATTCTACCTATAATGATTATGAAGATGAATAATATCAGAATTATCATATTGCTTGCTGCCATTACGGTGGCAAATGTGGTGTCGGCCCAGCAGCAAGAGTTGATTGCCGATACATTGCAGAACAATCAGCAGAGGCCGGAGGATGTGCGCGAAATGGTAATTGTAGGCAACGATACTGTCGACGTGATTATTCCCGAGAAGAACTTCGGACGTTACGACCGAGGACTTTTCAATTATCTGTTTATCCCGAAGGGGCAGTGGTCGTTGGGTATAACCGCCTCTTATGGAAGCGTTGACAGCGACGACTTCACTTTTTTGAGTGTGATCGACGACCTTAACCTTAATGGCACTGTTTATTCGGTGAAACCGTATGTGTCGTATTTCTTCAAGAGCAATTCGTCGATAGGTATGCGTCTGGGATATAACAAGACCAATTTCGATCTTAATTCGCTCGCAGTCGACCTTGGTGACGACCTGAATTTCGACATCCACAATGTGGTGTTTAACTACGAGTATTATTCGGCCTCGGTGTTCTATCGTCACTATATTGGGCTTGATAGCGGAAAGCGGTTCGGCATATTCAACGAAGTCGATTTGTCGTTTGGCAGTGGAACCGGCCGATTCCTGCGCTATTATAACAACGAGCCACGCGACACTCGCACCGACATAACCGAGTGCCGGCTGAACTTCTCGCCTGGCTTGTGTGTGTTTTTCCACGACTACGTGAGCTTCAACATTTCGTTTGGTGTGCTCGGTTTCTACTTCAAGAACGAGAAGCAGAAAACCAACGAAGTAGAGGAGGGCTCGCGTTTCTCGAGTGGTGCCGACTTCAAGGTTAATTTGTTCAACATCAATCTGGGCATAGCCGTACACATATAATATAATGTATATCATCAGACACATTATGACAGAAATGACGAAATACTATTGCATCATCACGTTGTTGATGCTCGTGATGATGACATCGTGTATTAAAAACGATATACCATATCCGCATCTTGATGTTGGATTCACGGCTATCAGCGCATCGGGCGAAAGTGGCTCTGCCGCCATCGATTCCGACAAGATGACCGTAACGCTTTATATGCCCGAGACTGCCGACCTTTCGAAGGTGTCGATAGTGTCGTACACCATCAATGAAGGAGCCGAGATTGTGTCGCCCGATTTGGCACAGCCTCTCGACCTTCGCAACCCAATTACGGTGAAGATGTTTCTGTATTACGACTACGAGTGGACTATCACGGCATCGCAGAGCATTGAACGCTATTTTGTTATCGATGGGCAGATAGGCGAGTCGGTAATCGATGTTCCCGGACGCCGTATTGTGGTAACTGTGCCCGAGTCGGCTGATCTCTCGGCGCTGAAGGTGTTGAAGGCAAAGCTTGGACCGGAACAAATAACTACCGTAACGCCCGAACTCGAAGGCGCAACGCTCGATTTCACATCGCCGCTCGATGTTAGAGTGGCATATCATAGCAGTAACGAGAAGTGGACCATCTATGTGGAGCAGTCGGCCCAGAGTGTGTCGCTCACCCAGGTTGATGGCTGGACCAATGTGGTATGGGTATATGGAGCGGCACAGGATGGCCGCACAAACGGCTTTCAGTATCGACATGCCGGCGATGACAACTGGACAGATGTGCCGAGCTCGTGGATAACCCACAACGGAGGCTCGTTCAGCGCTTCGATACGCCATCTGAAAGCCAACACCGAATATGAGGTGCGCGCCTATTCCGATGAGGAATACACTGCAGCACAATCGGTAACCACTGAATCGGAGATTGCTGTGCCTAACCTCAACTTTGACGATTGGTATCTCGACGGAAAGGTTTGGAATCCGTGGGCCGAAGGCGGCGAACAGTGTTGGGACACAGGCAATAAGGGCGCCACTACACTCGGCGACAGCAACTCAGTGCCGACCACCGAGAACTGCGATGGCAAGCAGGGCCGTGCTGCGCTGCTGCAAACCAAGTTTGTCGGCATTGCAGCAGTAGGTAAACTCGCAGCCGGAAACCTTTTCACGGGAAAATATGTGAAGACCGACGGCACAAATGGCATATTGAGTTTCGGCTATCCGTTTATTGGCCGTCCAACCCGTCTGCGTGGCTATATGAAGTATACTACCTCCACAATTGCCTACTCGAATGCCGACCATGCCTACCTGAAGGGTCAACCTGATACTGCGGTGGTGTACATAGCCCTTGCCGATTGGGAGCAGCCGTACGAAATCCGTACCAATCCAAAGAATCAGCAGCTGTTCAGCCCGAATCTGCCCGGCATCATTGCTTATGGCGAGATGAAGTGGGGGCAGAACGTCGACAGTTTCACCGAGTTCGACATTCCGCTGGAGTATAATGCCACCAATAAGGTGCCCACCCACATACTTATTGTGTGCACAGCCAGCAAATATGGCGATTTCTTTACGGGTGGTGCCTCGAGCACACTTGTTGTTGACAATTTTGCCTTGGAATGGGATTATGAGTAGAAAAATGTTTCAGAGATAGCGATTTAGCTGCATATATTTATTTGTACAACTTGGCCAATGAAAGTTTTTTAGTATGCATTTCATTGGTCAAGTTTTAATTTGTAATTTTTTTTGGTAAAATGCTTACTATTTATTGTATAATATTGCGAAAATATTCAATAAATTAAGATTTAGCAGATATTAGAAATGTTAATTTTAACACAGCGATTAACATATAAATTGTTTGATATGTAAACAGCCTTGTAAAATGTCAATTTGAGGCGTGAATGTGGTATATTTGGCGTTATTGGTGGCTATAATGGTTGCAAATTGTGTTTAGATGCTGATTTTTTAGCGAGCTTGGGGGCATGATAATTACTGCTGATTAGTGTAATTGTTCAAAATATCGCATTTTGTGTTTTGTGTCATTTTGAGTGTAAAACCCGCGATAATGCTGCCATAATGTTAAACTTTAAAGAAAATTTGCACAATAATTTTGCAATATATTTCTTTGTAACACTTTTTAGCAAATTGTATTTATTGATGTCTAATTATTAATGTTAAGTATGAAGAAACTGTTTTTATTACTGTTTGCTTTGTTATCTGTAGTAGCAGTATCAGCACAGACTAAAACTGTGAAAGGACAGGTTGTCTTTGCAGGCGACAACGAGCCATTGGTTGGTGCAACCGTTGTTCCTGTAGGAGGTGGCAGCGCAGTTGCCACAGATTATAATGGTGAGTTCACTCTTGTAGTCCCTCAAAGTGTAAAACTTATTACAGTTACTTACGTTGGTATGGTTCCTAAGCAGGTTGATGCAGCCTCGCAGGTAAAGGTAGCCCTTGAGAGTGCCGACACCCAGCTCGACGAAGTAGTTGTAACAGCAATGGGTATTAAGCGCGAACGTAAGGCACTTGGCTATGCAGCCCAGGACCTTAAGGCCGAAGACCTCAACACCGATGGTACAACATCGCTGGCAAGCGCCATCCAAGGTAAGCTTACCGGTGTATCGGTACGTCAGTCGTCGGGTCAACCCGGTGCGTCGGCGCAGATTGTAATTCGTGGTGCCCGTTCGTTCGACGGCAACAACGCCCCATTGTATGTAGTAGATGGTATGCCAATCAATACCACCCCTGACTACAGCACAGGCTCGTCGGTAACCGGTGCCAACATTTCCGACCGTACCCTTGATATCAACCCTGAGGATATCGAATCGATTAACGTTCTCAAGGGTCAGGCAGCATCCGCACTTTACGGTATCCGTGCATCGAACGGTGTGATTGTAATCACTACCAAGCGCGGTTCGTTGAAGTCATCTAAGCCGGTTGTAACAGTATCGACCAACCTCAGCGCAGAGCGCGTATCGCGCAAATTCCAGCGTCAGGAGGTATATGCACAAGGTAACTACGTTGGTGCATACAATCCGACAACGTCGTTTAACTGGGGCCCAAAGATTTCTGAACTTGCCAATGATGCTACCTATGGTGGTAATGTTGATAACAAATACACTCAGGCCTATGGCAAGCACGAAGGGATGTACTACAATCCGAAACGTGCACAGGCCGGTCTTGATGGTTGGACAACACCGCAGGTTTACGACAACGTAGGCGACTTCCTCGGAACTGGTTTCACCGAGAACACCAATATCAACATTTCACAGAACCGCGACAAGGTTAACTACTCGTTCGGTATCAGCAGTTCGTACCAGAATGGTATCATTCCGTCGACCGGCATGACCCGTTGGGGTGCCCGTGGTCTCGTTGACTGGACCATCGACGACCAGTGGAAGACCGGTTTCTCGCTGAACTATTCAAGCTCTCGCATCACTTCGGCCCCGGGTGCCAATAGCGGTATCATGAACGTGGTTTACTCGGCTCCGTCGGAATACGACCTCAAGGGCATCCCGACTCACGTGCCGAACGATCCGACCACTCAGGTGCTCTTCCGTGCCACTTCGTTCAACAACCCTTACTGGTGGGCTGAAAACGATGAGTTCTCGCAGCACACTAACCGTGCTTTCGGAAATGCATACCTTGAGTTCTCTCCAAACCTTGGCAACGAAAACCTCAAGCTTACAATCCGTGAGCAGGCCGGTATCGATATGTGGACTTCTAACTACAGCGAAGTTTCAGAAGTCGGTTCGGCATATTCTTCGAAGAAAGGTTCTATCGAAAACTATGGTAACCAGAGCAATGTGTTCAACAACTTGTTAACTGCCAACCTGAATGCAGTGTTTGGCGACGAGGGCCAGTGGAATGTAGATGTACTTCTCGGTAACGAAATCAATCACGAGAACTATCGTCGTTGGGATTACTACGGTGCCAACTTCAACTTCTACGGCTTTCCGACAATCGGCAACGCCACTTCGTTAACATCGAGCGAATACGAAGGCAAGGAACGTACCGTAGGTTTCTTCGGTAGCGTGACTGCATCGTACGACAATATGCTTTACCTCACAGTTACAGGCCGTAACGACTATGTTTCGACAATGCCTCGCAGCGCACGTAGCTTCTTCTATCCTTCGGTATCACTTGGCTGGGTATTCACCGAGCTCGAAGGTCTCCGTTCAATAAAGGACGTGCTTAACCATGGTAAGCTCCGTGCATCGTTTGCACAGGTAGGTCAGGCAGGTAAGTATTACAATAACTTCTGCTACACACCTTCGTATGGCGGTGGTATGTATTCCTACTCTCCTGTTACTTATCCATTGCCATCAGGCGAATCGGCATTTGCTACTTACTATGTACTCTACGACGAGAACCTCAAACCACAGAACACAACTAACTTCGAAGTTGGTACCGACCTTTCGTTCTTCAACAACCGCTTGCGTTTGGAATACACTTACAGCTATCAGAATGTTAAGGACCAGATATTCTCAGTGCCTGTAGACGGTGCTACCGGTTATCAG
The DNA here is from genome assembly GCA_051878475.1 of Muribaculaceae bacterium. Classification (GTDB taxonomy): domain Bacteria; phylum Bacteroidota; class Bacteroidia; order Bacteroidales; family Muribaculaceae; genus SFRY01. The sequence goes on from JBJEKE010000012.1 coordinate 24,440, forward strand.
TATAAGATGACTAACGCCGGAAAGATGGAAACCCAGTCGCACGAGTTGGGTATCAATGCCGCTATCCTTCAAACCAAGGACTATTCTTTGGACCTCGGTGTTAACTTCACCCGCGTATGGAACTACGTTAAGGAACTTGCTCCCGGTGTTGAATCGATCATGCTTGGTGGTTTCGTTGAGCCACAGGTACGTGCACAGGCCGGTTGTACATATCCTAACATCTATGGTATCGGTTTCAAGCGCGACGAACAGGGCCGTCTGCTCCTCTCTGAAGGCCTTCCACAGGCAACAGGTGACAGCCAAGACCTTGGTAACTGCTCGCCAGACTTCAACGTAGGTTTCACACTTGGCGGACGCTACAAACGAGTATCTCTGAGCACCACATGGGACTGGCAGAAGGGTGGCAAGATGTACCACGGTACAAACTTGGTTATGAACTACTTCGGTGCAACCAAAGAATCTATTCCTTTCCACGAAGGAACATATGTAGGCGAAGGTATCGACGAAGCAACCGGTCAGCCTAACACCATTGAAGTTGATGCACAAGACTGGTTTATGACATACTACGACGTAACAGAGGCTGGTGTTTACGACACAAGTTTCTTGAAGTTGCGTGATGTTACACTTACCTAT
>JBJEKE010000013.1:0-6042 GCA_051878475.1 Muribaculaceae bacterium
AAAACCAATATTAAATGTATCGGTAAAGGAAAAGGCGTCGGAGGTTATATTCCGAAAGAGCCCACGATCGGAGAAAGAGATAGTGAAGGGACAGCATCGGAGTGGAATCGATGAAATATTCGATGAGGAGAGTATGCAAGTGTTTGCCGAGGATGTGCTTCGTGAGATAGATATCTTTGGCAATGATGTAGCGATAATGCAGAATCGCTTTGTGAGCCCGCTGTCGAACATAGGCACAAACTTCTATAAGTATTATCTCACCGATACCATCGATGTGGAGGGCGAGAGGTGCATAGAACTCAGTTTTGTGCCTCACACTCCCGAGACATTCGGATTTCTGGGACGAATATATGTGCCTTTGAACGACACAACATTGTTTATCAAGAGAGTGAAACTTGATGTGCCCAAGTCGATAAATCTGAATTATGTGCAGAACATGTATATTCAGCAGGATTATGTAAAGGCGCCCGACGGAAGCCGGTTGAAGATGTCGGACGATATGATAGTGGAACTACAGATAGTGCCAGGAGCTCAGGGCCTCTATACGCGACGGTTCACAGCCTATTCGAATCATAGTTTTGCCGAACCGGAGAACCAAGAATACTTTCATAAGGCCGGCACGCAGATAGTGCTCGACGATGCCCAGCTTCAGCCAGAAGAGTTTTGGAAAGATAACCGCAAGAGTGCGATAGGGCAGGGCGAGGGGCAAACCCATCGATTGTTGGCAAAGCTTCGTGATGTGCCGGTGTTCTACTGGACCGAAAAGGTTCTTAGCGCGCTGATAACAGGTTATGTGCCCACGAGGGAAACAAACAGCAAGTTTGATGTAGGACCTATGAACACCATGTTCAGTGGAAACTCGCTTGAGGGATTCCGCTTGCGCACAGGTGGTATCACTACAGCCAATTTGAGTAAACATCTGTTTGCGCGAGGATATGTGGCATATGGTTTCAAGGATAAGGAGCTGAAGTATAATGCCGAACTCGAATATTCGTTCAACAAGAAGAAGTATCATTCGCTGGAATTCCCTGTTCATTCAATCAAGGCATCATATAAATATGATGTCGACCAACTTGGCCAGCAGTATCTGTTTACCAATATGGATAATGTGTTTCTGGCATTGAAGCGCAAGAAAGACGACAAGATGACGTATAAGCGACTGACACGTCTGGAATATAAATATGAGCATCGGGGAGGATTCTCGCTCACCGCAGGCTTTGGCTATGAAAAGCAGATAGCCACCCAGTATATGCCGTTCGAGGACGGTTTCGGCAACCTTTACCGTGATTATGCCGAAGCCTCGTTTGATTTGACACTCCGCTATGCACCGGGCGAGAAGTTCTACCAGTCGAAAACACAGCGCTATCCCATAAATTTCGATGCCCCGATATTTACGGTCAAGCAGACCATAGCACCCAAAGGCTTTCTCGGATCGAAATTCTGTATAAACCGCACTGAGGTGAGTGTGCAGAAGCGGTTCTGGTTTTCGGCATTCGGATATGCCGATGTGCTTGTAAAAGGAGGCAAGATATGGAGCGAAGTGCCGTATATCAACCTGTTGCTGCCTAATGCCAACCTTTCGTACACCATTCAGCCCGAATCGTTTGCATTGATGAATGCCATGGAGTTTGCCAACGACCAGTATGTGTCGTGGGATTTGACATATTGGGCCAATGGGGCGTTGTTTAACCGCATACCGCTTATAAAATACCTAAAGTTACGCGAGGTTGTATCGTTCCGCGGCATCTATGGCTCGTTGAGTGATAAGAACAATCCAGCCACCAACAACGACTTGTTCCGCTTTCCCTATGAGGCGCACTGCAAGCCGATGGACAAGAAACCATATATGGAAATAGGGGTGGGTATTGACAACATCCTCACGTTTCTCCGTTTGGATTATGTGTGGCGTCTAAGCTACCGCGATACGCCAGGAGTTGACTTGAGCGGATTGCGGGTACAGCTTCATTTCACTTTCTGACAAAAAAAAGTGGCGGGGTGCAGTCCTCGCCACTCTTTTTTCTATGGTAATGCTATTTAGAAGTCCTGTAAAACATGTAGTTAATGGCTTTGATGATTTCCGATTTGGGATATAGGCCGACGATGGATTGCGGCTTTCCCTCAACTGGGATAAAGAGCAGCATTGGAATTGAACGGATGCCAAGCGCTTTCGACAGTTCTTCGGCACTGTCGACATCAACCTTGTAGAAGTCGATTTTTCCAGCGTAATCATTGGCAAGCTCGTCGACTGTTGGTGACAGTTTTCGGCAGGGACCGCACCATACTGCATAGAAGTCGATAATTGCCGGCCGTTTTCCAAGGAATTTATATTCGCTGGCCGGTTTGGTGTAATCGAAAACCTGTTCGGCAAACTGCGCTTGTGTCAATAACTTCACATTGTCGGTTTTATCGGCAGCTTTAATATTGCTGCACGATAAAAGGGCAACGAGTGAAATTGATAGTAGGGCGCTGATACGACTTGATAATGCCATGATGCCTTACTCGGATTTATTGTTGGTGCATCGGGCGAAGCAGGTCGTTGACTGTCTTCACGGGATTGAATGTCTCGGCAGGCACTTCAATGAATACGGTGTTCCAGTCGCTCATCGAGCCGTTCCAGAGACCGGGTAGTTCAAGGGCACGTAATTCTTTCCCATCCTTTGATTTCTCTGAAATGAAACCGGTGTTGTGGTCAACGTAGTCGGGGAGGTTGAATTTTACGCCGTTGATGTCCTTGATGTAGCAAACCAGGTCTACCGGATTGAAGTGAGTGGCCTCGGCCATCAAGCCCTTCGATTCGTCGCTGAATTGAGAGCTTTCGAGAATCTGTGGAGAATAAGAGCTATCGGGATTGTAAGCGATGAATGGACCACCGCCTGGCTCGCCGTCGTTCTTCACCACGCCACACACGCGGATAGGGCGGTTTAGCTTGTTGCGCAGATATATTGCCAGCTCGCTGTCGCCAAGGAACTTAGTCTCAGGATATCTGATGCTGAGTTTGTCGTGAACAAAGTGGATTATTTCGCGAAGGTCTTCGATGGTGTAGTTGCCCGAGTCGATGAGAGCAAGGTATTTTGCAATTGCTTTTTGCAGAAGAATAAGGTATCCTCCGATTATTTGCTTGAAACGGATGGTTATATCGCGTTTCGACATAGGAACCACATTGTCGATGTTCTTGATGAAAACCACGTCGGCGTTGCGCTCGTTAAGGTTCTCAATAAGAGCCCCATGGCCGGCAGGACGGAATAGCAACGAGCCGTCGTTGTTTCGGAATGGTGTGTTGTCCTTGTTTACGGCAATTGTGTCGGTTGACGATTTCTGCTCCGACATGGTGATGTTGTATTTAATGCCATATTTGTCTTCAAGTTTAGGACAGCACGTCTCGATAACCTTCTTGAAAAGTTCACGGTGCTCTGGCGATACGGTGAAGTGGATGTCGACCATCTTGTCCTTGTCGCTGGCATATTGAGCGCCCTCTTCGAGATGCTCCTCAATGGCAGTGTGGATTTCGCCACAGCATTTGTGGAACTGAAGCACCCCTTTTGGCAGATTGCCATAGTTGAGACCATCGGCTGTTAGCATCATTTTCACTATTTCCTTGTAATTGCCTTCAGCGAGCAATGTGTCGATGTCCTTGCCGCAGTGCTTGGCGCAGGCATCGTTAAGGGCATTGAAAAATGCAAAATTGTGGATCCCGGCAAAGTATTCTTTCTCGAATTGGGTTGTGGGAATGTCGTAATCGGCATTGAGAAACGCAAACATATTCTTGAACATACGGCTTGCGGCACCAGAAGCCGGAACAAACTTCTCAACACTTCCGCCGCGCAGCAGAAACTCTTCCCAAGTGTAGATGCATTCGGTTTCTTCGGTTTTGTTGAGCTTTATTATTCCGTTACCTATTGAAGCTGCCGAAACAACTTTCAGATAAGGAAAACCGTTTTGGAATCTTGATAACTGTTCTTCAATTGTTGATAGCTTAATACCTTTTTTCTCTATCAACTTAATATCATTTTCGTTAAACATAACAAAAGGGTTTAGTTCAGATTAATAAAAACACCTTTTTGCCTTTCAGTGTGGCAATATCTGCAAATATAGCAAAATCTTTGCGAAATATGCGGCTAAAAAGTTACTTTGATATTTAATTTTAATGTAGCGACAGTGCAATACAACTCAATGTGCGAAATATTTGCCAAACGTTGGATATTTTCTTGATTTTAATGCTGAAATGCCGGTGTTTTTTGTAGATTTGTCATGAAAAACATAGATGTTTACGATTATGATTCTCGGAAGGAAATACATTAGTTTGCTGCTTGCTGGTATGCTGTTTACGGTGTTTTCGTGTACAAAGAGCAACGATTTGTTGACGATGGTGCCCGATGATTCGGCACTTGTGATAAAGATAAATACCCCGAAGGTGCTTGACAAAGCCTGCATATCTTCTGATAACGGGCAGATTGCAGTACCGGAAGACTTTGCGATGCCGTTACAGGTGGAAGTGAAAGGCATAGATGCCGATGCGGCATCGTATTTGTTTGCTGATGCCTCATTGGAGAAGACTTATTGCCTGTTTGGACTGAGTGATGCCGAAGCATTTGCCCAATCGTTGGCTGAAGCATCGTTTGTGGAGGCTTCAATAGGCGACGTTAAGGTGTATGAACTCGACGGAAAGGTATTCGGCATCTGTGGCGATAAATGCATAGCTGGTACCGATGGCAATGCCGTTGCCGAACTGTTTGAGGCTGGGACGAAGCAGAAAAGCGTAAGCAAGGAACTATCGGAGTCGCTATCCGGCAACGATGACATGACGGTTTACACCGAAGGTAAAGTGGCTGACCGATTGTTGAGAAATGTGAGTGGCGCAAGATACGGAAGTATGATAGGTGGTATCGTGTCGGGCAACGGTTATGTGGTGACGCATGTGAATTTCGAAAAAGAATCGGTTGTGGCTGATGTTGATTTGTCGCATGCAGAGTCGGAGCCTTTGCGAATGCTTGAATCGGTATTGGAGCCGATGCATGGCGGTAAGGCCTTGTCGATGCTTCCCGATGGCTGCACAGTGTCGTTTGGCATCGGTCTTAATGGAGAAAAGCTGCTCAAGTTGCCGATTATGTCGGTGCTTTCGATGGCAAGAATGGGCAACGAAGGTATAAAGCAGAAGATGAATGATGCATTGGCGACGATAAAAGGCGATGTAGCTGTGGGGTTGGTGTATGATGAATATTCGATGATGCCTAAATTTACTGCAGTGATTGAGTCGGACGATGTGCCACAGCTTGAGGAATTGATGGCACAGCTGTGTAAGTCATCCGGCATCAGTTGTGAGAAGCGGGATGGGAAATATAAGGTTAGTCGGGTGATGCCGGGTGTGGAATTGTCATTCGGCGAGCGCAACGGCTGCTTCGTTGTCTCAAGTATTCCGGACGTGAAGCCGTCGGAGACAAAGCCTGATTTTAAAGGCAATATACTTGCATTGCACGCTACAACAGGTGAATCGGGTAGTGCAGTAAGCTATGAACTTGGCCGTGTAGTTGGAACAGACATTTCCGGAAGTATAGACTTTTCAATCAAGGATTCAAAGTCGATGCAATTCAAAGTGTCGATCGCCGACCCGGAGTCGGACAATTCGCTGAAGTCGATTTTGAAGACAATAAGTTCAGTGTATGTAGCAGCACAGTATCGAAATGATGGTGAAGATGTAGACAACGAAACGTCAGGCATGATAGCAATAGACGAACTTCAGGATATTGATTGAATGTGGTGCAAAATACAGAGGCATATCATATGAAGCGTTCTTTGGATGAGGCATTTTGAAATGTTTTTGGATAATTTTCGGTGGATGACTTGTATGAAAGCCAATAAATTAGTAACTTTGCACCGCTTTTTAAAAATACCGTGTGATGGGAAATTAAGGGGCAAATAACTTAATTTTTAGTAACACAAAAACAAAAACGATGAAAATTTACAAATTAAACGCAGAGCCGAGAACAGAACTTGGCAAGAAGGCTTCAGCAAAGCTTCGCGAAGAGAACTTGATTCCAGTAGTGC
>JBJEKE010000014.1:0-6042 GCA_051878475.1 Muribaculaceae bacterium
ATCGGTTCTGACTTCACATATGAAATCAAGGGTCAGTTCTCTTACAACCACAACAACGTGAGCAAGTATAAAGGCGAACTCGTAAGCGGATGGAATGCCGATCACACTGAATACACCACCAACCTTGGTGAAGTATCAACCGGTTCAACAACCCGTGTACTCGAAGGCCACCAGATTGGCGAATGGTACTTACCAAACGTTTACAAAGGCACAGGCACATACTACAACAGCGACGGTTCAGTTAACCCGAACGGTGGTCCGAAGGATGGTATGATTCGTACCGACAAAGACCTTGAATGGGCTAAGGCTATGCAGGCTGCCGGTTATTCATTCCAGCCTCACAACAACATTGCACAGAACGGTCTGTGGTACGGCGAATACATCTATGCCGATGCTAACGGCGACGGCATCTACGGTAGCTCGTACGACTACGAATTCCAAGGCAAGTCTTACAATCCTAAGTATAACTTCGGTTTGTTTGCAAGCGCAAGCTACAAGGGCTTCGACATGTCGATGCAATGGGGTGGCGCAGCAGGCTTCGGTATCTACTACTGCTCGCAGGGCCGCAACTCAAGCGAAACCATCTACGGTTATGCAATTCCTGACGCTGTAGCCGACGACCACTACTTCTACGACCCATCTAACCCATCTGACCCACGCACCAACATCGATTCAAAGAATCCTCGTCTGGTTAACGTATCAGGTTCGCAGAGTGCCGCAACTTCAGCACTTCACCTCGAAAACGGAAGTTACCTGAAACTCCGCAACGTCACAATCGGTTACACATTGCCAAAGGCCATCACCCGCAAGTTCTTCGTTGAAAACCTTCGCGTGTACGCATCGGGCGAAAACCTCTTTGCAATCTCAAGTTTCTCGGGTCTTGATCCTGAAATGAACACAGGCGCCGGTTATACCACAATGCGTCAGTATGCACTCGGTGTTAACATCACATTCTAATATCTAAGAGTCATGAAAATTAAAAATATATTCCAAACGATGGCGGTTGTCGCAACCGCTGCAGTATCCATGATGTTCACCACAGGATGTAGTGATTATCTGGACAAGACACCATCAAATGCCTTCTCAAGCTCCAACGTATGGTCGAGCGCCGTGCTTGCCCGTGCAGCAGCCACCGGCGTTTACAACGAACTGTACTACCGTTTCAGCGCAAACTATGCTTCGCCTTCTATCGGTATGCCTGGCGACTCTTGGTCGTCGGTAATGGACACCGACATGAACTGGAAGAACAACAACTTCACCATCTCCGGTTCGTGCACTCCATCGAACGGCAATGTGGCCAACTGGTACAAATACTTCTACACTATTGTATATCGTGCCAACGACGTTATCAACAACATCGACCAAGTGCCCGATATGGACGACGCCGAGAAAGCTCAGCTGAAAGCCGAATGCAAATTCCTTCGCGCTTACGCATATATGCAGCTCAACATCCTGTGGCGCGGTGTACCTATCTACACCGAGAACGTGAAGCCAGAGGAAGCAAACAAGCCACGTAACACTGAGTCTGAAGTATGGGACCTCGTTCTCAAGGACTTCACCGACGTTATCAACGAGCCCAACATCCCCGATAAGATTGCTGCCGGCAACAGTGCCTATGGTCACGTAACCCGCGGTGCTGCCTATGCTTTCCGTGGACAGGTTTACCAATTCCTCGGTAACAACAGCAGCGCTCTCGCCGACTTCGAAGCAATCGAACGCCTTGGCTACTCGCTCTATAGCCCAAGTAATGGTGCACCAGGCAACCGCGACTTCTTCAACCTGTTCAAACCGGCAAATGAACAGTGCGACGAAATGATTTTCGCTGTTCAGTGTGTTGAACAGAGCGGTATGGGTAACCCTCGCGCCATCAACTATGGTAACCGTACCACTGGTGGTTCGGCTTGGAACAACTACCTCCCGAACCCTGCATACGTAGAAATGTACGAATGTGCCGACGGTTCGAAGTTCGACTGGGAAAAATACTGTCCGGGATGGCATTCAATGGCTCCGAAGGAGCGCGTTGTATTCTTCCTGCGTAACGGTCTTACTTCCGGTAATGGTACTTGGGGCGACACTCCAGCCACTCAGAACTGGCAGGCTCTTTACGACAACATGGTGGCATACGGTGCCGACATGAGCAAATATCTCGACCAAGAGAACGAAGCCCGCATTCGCAAGGCTTACGAAGACCGTGACCCACGTCTGCAAATGGCCATCATCACTCCTTACTCGGAATATGAAGGCAACGAAGCCGGTGTTGGCAACCACGTGTTCACCCTCCGCTGGCCGTACATCCTCGACAAGGCTGCTCCTTACGATATCCGTACCGATACCAACTCGAAGGTTTACTATCTGTGGCGCAAGTATGTTCCGGAAAACGACGAGTGCCTCACCCGTTGGGTATATTCTGAGGACATCATCCTTTGCCGCTACGCTGAAATTCTTCTGCGCCGTGCTGAATGTCTGAACGAACTTGGCCGCACCAACGAAGCTATCACATACGTTAACATGGTAAGAAAGCGCGCCGGCCACGTACTCCTCAACGACAGCAACTATCCTGCTACTGCAGTTACCGGCCAGGCTGATATGCGTGAACGTATCCGTCGCGAATACTACTACGAACTCGGCGGTGAAGACTCAATGTTCTACAACGAAATCCGTTGGGACACTTGGTACGACCGCAAGTTCCGCGACCACTCTTCTGGTAAGGTAGGCGAAATGAACTCTAACGGTCTTATGCAAGTTTGGGGTGAAACTACCTACAAACACGTGAGCGTTGGCGAACACATGAAAGTATGGCCTATTCCTGCAAAAGAAAGAGAAATGAACCCGAACTTAACTCAGAATCCGGGATGGAATGATTAAGCGAGGAAATTAGAGTTAATTAGTGGAGGCTGCGCCGTTTGGCGCAGCCTCTTTTTTCATATCCAAATGCATCAGTGACGGCATATAACAGGGCTTGTGCGATTTTTTGTTTACAATTTTCAACTTTTTATCCATAAAATTTAGATTTTTGAAATCTATCACTTATTTTTGCAAGCAATTTGTAAGTGTATTATTCAATTTTTATCAGAAACGATGAAATATCAAGACAAAAAGAGCGAAGCCGGATTATACAATGCATCGTACGAACACGATGCCTGTGGTGTTGGCATGGTGGTTAACATCCACGGCAACAAATCGCATGAGCTGGTTGATTCGGCGCTGAAGGTGCTTGAAAACATGCGCCACCGCGGAGCTGAAGGAGCCGACAACAAAACCGGCGACGGTGCCGGCATCATGCTTCAGATTCCCCACGAGTTTATTCTGCTGCAGGGCATCCCGGTGCCGGAGAAAGGGAAATACGGCACTGGATTGGTGTTCCTTCCGAAAGACAAGGAACAGCAAACGGCAATTCTTAGTGTGATAATCGAGGAAATAGAGCGCGCAGGCCTCACCTTGATGCATCTGCGGAATGTGCCCACCAACCCCAGCTGTCTGGGCAAATATGCATTGGAGTCGGAGCCCGACATTAAGCAGCTGTTCATAACCGGAGTTACCGACGTTGAGAACTTTGAACGTACACTTTACATTATCCGCAAGAAAATTGAACGACGCATTAGCCACAAGGACTTCTACATTGTGTCGCTGTCGTGCCGCACCATCATATATAAGGGAATGCTCACCTCAATGCAGGTGCGCGAATACTTTCCCGACCTCACCCAGCCTTATTTCACCAGCGGCCTGGCATTGGTGCACTCACGTTTCAGCACCAACACGTTCCCCACATGGAGCCTTGCCCAGCCGTTCCGTTTGCTGGCCCACAACGGTGAAATCAACACCATACGTGGTAACCGAGCATGGATGGAGGCGCGCGAAAGCGTACTGTCGTCGCCCACTCTCGGCGACATCAAGAATATCAGCCCAATCATACAAGCCGGCATGAGCGACAGCGCCTCGCTCGACAATGTATTTGAATTCTTCACAATGTCGGGGCTGAGCATGCCACACGCAATGGCAATGCTAGTGCCCGAATCGTTCAACGACAAGAACCCCATCAGCGAGGACCTGAAGGCATTCTACGAATACCATTCTATTCTTATGGAGCCATGGGACGGCCCGGCAGCATTGCTCTTCAGCGACGGCCGATATGCCGGCGGTATGCTCGACCGAAACGGTCTGCGTCCGGCTCGTTACCTCATCACCAACAAGGACATGATGGTGGTGGCAAGCGAGGTGGGCGTAATGGACTTCGAACCGGGCGACATCAAGGAGAAAGGACGTCTGCAACCAGGCAAAATCCTGCTTATCGACACCGAAGAAGGCAAAATATACTACGACTCAGAGCTAAAGGAGCAATTGGCATCGGCAAAGCCATACCGCAACTGGCTGGCCGCAAACCGCATTGAGCTCCACACGCTCAAGAGCGGACGAAAAGTTGACAATTCAGTACCCGACTACGACCGTCGACTCCGCGCCTTCGGATTCTCCAGAGAAGACATCGAGCGCACCATTGTGCCGATGTGCAACAACGGTGCCGAACCGGTTGCATCGATGGGTAACGACACTCCGCTGGCAGTGCTTTCCGACAAGCCTCAGCTGCTGTTCAACTATTTCCGTCAGCAATTTGCACAGGTAACCAACCCTGCCATCGACCCGATTAGAGAGGAATTGGTGATGTCGCTAACCGAATACATCGGAGCCGTGGGGACAAACATCCTTACCCCCGACGAAAGCCATTGCAAGATGGTGCGTCTGCCCCACCCTGTGCTCAACAATACCCAGCTCGACATTCTCTGCAACATACGATATAAAGGTTTCAACACCATTAAGCTCGACACCATCTTCGACGTGTCGAAAGGCCGTCAGGGGATGCACGAAGCCATCGACAATCTGTGCCGCATGGCCGAACAATCGGTTACCGACGGTGTGAACTACATTGTGCTGAGCGACCGCAACGTCGATGCCACCCATGCCGCCATTCCATCGCTGCTGGCAGTAAGTGCCGTTCACCATCACCTTATCTCGGTGCAGAAACGTGTGCAGACAGCACTAATTGTTGAAAGCGGCGAGATTCGTGAGGTTATGCACGCAGCACTGCTTCTGGGCTACGGAGCCAGCGCAATATGCCCGTATATGGCATTTGCCGTGCTCAACGACCTTGTGAGCAAAGGAAAAGTGCAGATGAACTACGACACTGCTGAGAAAAACTACATCAAGGCAGTGTGCAAGGGTCTTTACAAGATAATGAGCAAAATGGGAATCTCCACCATCCGCTCCTATCGTGGCGCCAAGATTTTCGAGGCTGTGGGCATCAGCGAAGAGCTGCTCCGTCTGTATTTCGGCACTGCAACCTCTACCATCGGCGGCATTCGCCTCGAAGAGGTAGCCAAGGATGCCATTGCAATGCATTGCCAAGGATTCGGCGATGCGGCTCCCGGCGACATCTTGCCCTACATCGGACAATTCTCGTTCCGCAAAGACGGCGAAAAGCACGCCTGGAACCCCGAAACCATCAGCACTCTGCAACTTGCCACCCGACTTGGCAGCTACAAGAAATTCAAGGAATTCACATCGCTCGTCGACAAAAAGGAATCGCCGATTTTCCTGCGCGACTTCTTCTCGTACAAGCGCAACCCTATCGATATCGACAAGGTAGAGCCGGTTGAGGCTATCGTTAAGCACTTCGTAACCGGAGCCATGTCGTTCGGAGCCATCAGCAAGGAAGCCCACGAGGCATTGGCAATGGCGATGAACGTGCTTGGCGCTCGAAGCAACACCGGTGAAGGTGGCGAGGACAGCAGCCGAATAACTGAAACAGTCGACGGCATATCGCTATGCAGCAAAACCAAACAGATAGCCTCGGGACGTTTCGGTGTAAATGCCGAATATCTGGTAAACTCAGAAGAAATACAAATCAAAGTGGCTCAAGGTGCAAAACCGGGCGAAGGCGGACAGCTGCCGGGCTTCAAGGTTAACGAAGTGATTGCACGCACCCGCCACTCGATAGCCGGCATATCGCTGATATCTCCGCCGCCCCATCACGACATCTACTCGATTGAG
>JBJEKE010000015.1:0-6039 GCA_051878475.1 Muribaculaceae bacterium
CAGGACTGGAATGCAGAATGGGAGAAGAACTATTTCAAGCCAATGCTGCTCGGCGATCGCTGTGTGGTGCACAGCTCGTTTCACACCGATTACGAGCTGCGCCAATACGACATTGTCATCGACCCGAAGATGGCTTTCGGTACCGGACACCACGAAACCACGGCATTGATGTCGGAGCAGATTATGCAGGCCGACCTTGCCGGGCGTGATGTGCTTGATATGGGAACCGGAACAGGAATACTTGCCATATTGGCAAGCATGTGTGGCGCCCGCAGAGTGGTGGGCGTGGAAATCGACCCTCCGGCTTATGAGAATGCCGTTGAGAATGTGGCACTCAATCATGTCGACAATATTGAAGTACGTCTTGGCGACGCATCGGCAATTACTGATGACACTGCGAGCTTCGATTATCTGCTTGCCAACATAAACCGAAACATTATTCTTCACGACATCGATAAGTATGCCAATGCTCTTCGAAGCGGAGGATATATGCAGCTAAGTGGATTCTATACCGAGGATTCTCATTATATTATCGACGAGGCTGAGCGTTACGGATTGCGCCCCGTGCTCGAACACGAGAAGAACAACTGGGCCATGATTCTTTTGAAGAAGGATTGACCTGAACAATATTTACGAAGAGGCTCCGCTATGCACTTGAAATGTGGCATAGCGGAGCCTCGGCTGTATCATCGTTTGTCATATTTTGCGGCCGGGATAGGCCTTAAGCGCCATTTCAAGCACTTTCATTGCTTTGGCAAGCTCGGATTTCTCTATGACATAGGCCAGACGCACCTCGTCGCGACCGTAGCCCGGTGTGGTGTAGAAGCCCGATGCAGGTGCCATGAACACCGTCTGCCCCTCGTATTCGAACTCGCACAGACACCATTCGCAGAATCGGTCGGCATCGTCGACAGGCAGACGGGCCACTGTGTAGAATGCGCCCATTGGAATAGGGGAGTAGCATCCAGGAATTTTGTTGATGCTGTCGATGAGGTAGTTGCGTCGCTCAACGTATTCATTATACATCTCAAGCATGTATTCCTGTGGGGTGTCGATTGAGGCTTCGGCTACAATTTGGCCCAGCAGCGGCGGGCTCAGACGTGCCTGACAGAATTTTATGACGTTCTTTTTAAGTTCCTTATGTTTTGTGATGATGGCTCCGATACGTATTCCGCATTCGCTGTAGCGTTTCGATACCGAGTCAATCAGTACCACATTTTCCTCGATGCCCGGCAGATGGAACGCCGAGATGTAGGGAGCACCGGTGTAGCAGAATTCGCGATATACCTCGTCGGAGAACAGAAACAGGTCGTATTTCTTCACCAGGTCGCGAAGCTGGTTCATCTCACGTTGGGTGTAAAGATATCCGGTGGGGTTATTGGGATTGCAAATAAGTATCCCCTTGGTGCGTGGGGTAATCAGTCGCTCGAATTCTTCGATTGGCGGCAGTGCAAACCCGTTTTCGATTGACGACGGGATGGTTTTAATGGTGGCACCTGCCGAGATGGCGAATGCCATATAGTTGGCATATGCCGGTTCGGGGACAATGATTTCGTCGCCCGGGTCAAGGCACGACATAAAGGCAAACAGAACAGCCTCTGAGCCGCCGGTGGTTACGATGATGTCGTTGGCATCTACTTCGATGCGATATCGGCGATAGTAGTCGGCCAATCGTTCGCGAAGCGACTTCAATCCTTCCGACGGACTGTATTCCAACACTTTACGGTCAACATCCTTCAGTACTTCCAGTGCATTGGGAGGTGTTGGCAGGTCAGGCTGCCCAATGTTCAGATGGTATACCTTAATGCCTCGCTCCTTGGCTGCATTCGACAGCGGAACGAGTTTGCGTATTGGCGATTGAGGCATTTCGATGCCTCGGCTTGAAATTTTTGGCATTGAATAAACTCTACTTACTGATAACTCTTTTTGTGTCAGCCATTGCTGACCGATGGTGCAAAGATACGAAGAATTCTAATATAATCGGGCTATCCGACCAATGCAAAGAAAAAATGCACCGGAACCAGGTGTTTCCGGTGCATTGATGTCGATTGATTTCAGATATCAGCTTTTATAGCAATCGTTGTGTACACCTTTCACCGCACGTCCGCTGGGGTCGTTGAGGTTGGCAAATGCCTTGTCCCACGCCAGCGCCTCGGCTGTTGAGCACGCCACACTGGGCACGCTCGGCACACTACGTGCAGCGCTTTCGCTCGGGAAATGCTCTTCGAAAATACTTCGGTAGCAGTATTCCTCTTTGTTCATAGGTGTATTTATCGGGAAACGTTCAGCGGCGTGCGCCATCTGTTCGTCGCTTACCGATTCAGAGGCTATCTTCTTGAGTGTGTCGATCCATGAGTAGCCTACGCCATCGCTGAATTGCTCTTTCTGGCGCCAAACGATGCTTTCGGGGAGCATGTCGGAGAATGCTTCGCGCACCACTCGCTTCTCGATGGTGTTTCCCGGGCACATCTTGTCGGCTGGATTGATGCGCATGGCAATGTCGAGGAACTCCTTGTCGAGGAACGGTACACGGCCCTCAACTCCCCATGCCGATAGTGCCTTGTTGGCGCGCAGACAGTCGTAAAGATAGAGCTTGCCAAGTTTTCTCACTGTTTCGGTGTGGAATTCCTTTGGCGTTGGTGCTTTGTGGAAGTACAGGTATCCGCCGAAAATCTCGTCGGCGCCCTCGCCGCTGAGCACCATCTTTATGCCCATGCTTTTTATCACGCGGGCCAACAGATACATTGGCGTGGATGCACGAACTGTGGTAACATCGTAGGTTTCGATGAAATATATCACATCGCGGATGGCATCGAGACCTTCCTGGATGGTATAGTTGATTTCGTGGTGCACGGTGCCTATATGGTCGGCCACTTCACGTGCCTTTGCCAGGTCGGGTGCCCCTTTCAGACCAATGGCAAACGAGTGGAGTTGCGGCCACCATGCATCCATTCGGTCGCCGGATTCGATACGCTTGGCTGAATACTTCTTGGCAATGCCGAGATTACCGACGAGTCGAGACCACCCGAAAGAAGCACGCCATAAGGAACGTCGCTCATGAGCTGGCGCTTGACTGCCGATTCAAGTCCTTCGCGCAGCTCCTCGATTGAGGTGTGGTTGTCCTTCACGTTTTCGTAGTCGTACCAGTCGCGTTTATACCATTTCACCTGCTTTCCTTCGCTGCCGATATAGTAGTGTCCGGGCAGGAACGGCTCGTATTCGTCGCAGAAACCTTCAAGAGCCTTCAGCTCGCTGGCGCAGTACACCATTCCGTTGTGGTCTTTGCCGATGTAAAGCGGAATCACGCCGATAGGGTCGCGGGCAATGATGAAATCGTTCTTCTCCTCGTCGTATAGAGCAAAGGCGAATATGCCGCTGAGGTCCTCAAGGAAATCGAAACCCTTGTCGTTGTAGAGGGCAAGGATTGCCTCGCAGTCGCTTCCGGTCTGGAATTCGTATTTGCCTTTGTAGCGGTTGCGGATGTCTTGATGATTGTATATTTCGCCGTTCACTGCAAGAATCTTCTTACGGTCGGGCGAGAAGAGAGGCTGGCCGCCACTTTGAGGGTCGACAATCGACAGACGCTCATGGGCAAGTATGGCATGGCTGCCTACATGGATTCCACTCCAGTCGGGGCCGCGATGTCTGATTTTTTGCGACATATGGAGCGCCTTTTGGCGCAATTCGGGTGTTTGCTCCGGGATGTTGAAGATGCCTACTATTCCGCACATAACTATATTTTCTTTGATTTAAGATATTCGTCAATTTTGATGGCTGTCTGGCGGCCGCTTGCAATGGCACGTACCACCAGGCTCGCGCCGCTGGCGGCATCGCCTGCCAGAAATACGTTTGGCGCATATTCCGGATGCTGTGGCTTGAGAAATCCCATGGCCAGCAGCACCAATTCGGCCTTTATCACTTCCACCTTGCCGGTGGGTTTCATTATCGGGCGCCCGCCTTCGGGATTTGGTAGCCATTCCACTTCCTCTACCTCAACTCCTGTAACCTTGCCGTTTTTGCCGATGAACTTGTTTGAGTTAAGACACCACCGGCGTGTGCAGCCTTCCTCGTGGCTCGAAGTGGTTTTCATCACAATGGGCCATTGCGGCCAAGGGGTTGCGGGATTGTGCCCCTCGGGTGGCTGAGGCATAATCTCGATTTGAGTAACGCTGAGCGCACCTTGGCGATGGCTTGTACCGATGCAGTCGCTGCCGGTGTCGCCGCCTCCAATCACCAGCACATTCTTTCCTTTTGCATTCACCAGTTCATCTTTGGCAAACTGGCGGCCGGCGAGAATACGGTTTTGCTGCGAGAGCATTTCGAGTGCCAGATGAATGCCATTGAGTTCACGACCGGGAATGTTCAGGTCGCGTGCTGTAGGGGTGCCGGTGCAAATGCCATAGGCATCGAAGCCTTCGGGCAGTTTGTTGAGGTCGATTTCCTTGCTGTTCTCGAATTTAATGCCTTCGGCAGTCATTACAGCCAGGCGGCGGTCGACGATGGCCTTGTTGAGCTTGAAGTTGGGAATGCCGTAGCGGAGCAGTCCGCCCGGGGCTTCGTTTTTGTCGAACACGGTTACTTCGTAGCCACGTTGGTTAAGCTGGTTGGCCAAAGCCATCCCTGCCGGTCCGGCACCAATCACAGCCACTTTCTTGCCGTTGCGTGCGTAGCTTTGAGGTTTTACGTATCCCTCGCGGAAAGCTGTTTCGGCAATGGCGCCTTCGTTTTCGCGTATGGTGACCGGCGAGTCGATGCTCAACTTCAGCACGCAACTTTTTTCGCACAGAGCCGGGCATATGCGTCCGGTGAATTCCGGAAAGTCGTTGGTTTGGTTCAGCAGGCGATAGGCATATTCCCATTCGCCTTTATACAGTGCGTCTTGCCATTCGGGTTGCTTGTTGCCAAGCGGACAAGCCCAATGGCAGAATGGCACTCCGCATTCCATGCAACGCGAAGCCTGCAGCATGCGGTCGCGGCTGTTCAGGGTCTGTTCCACTTCGCCGAAGTCGGCTATACGGTCGTGGATTGGTCGGTATCCGGCTTCTTGCCGAGGTACGGTTATATATGCTTTAGGATTTCCCATGATTATTCGTGTAGTTGATGATGTGATTAATAATCTCGTTGAACATCGGCAATCTTTTGCTGGAGTTTACGCATCTGCTCTTCCTGAAGCACTCGCTTGTATTCGATAGGTACCACCTGGATGAATTCGTCGGCGTAGCGTGTCCAGTTGTCGAGCATTGTGCGTGCCAGTTTAGAGCCGGTGTAGAGATAGTGCTGGCGAATGAGTTCGTGCAACTCTTTGCGATAACTTGCCTCTTCGATGAGCGAGAGCTCCACCATTTCCATATTACAGAAATAGTCGAAGTTGTGGTTCTTGTCCCATACGTAAGCCACACCGCCGCTCATACCGGCTGCAAAGTTGCGGCCTGTTTCGCCGAGCACCACCACGCGGCCTCCGGTCATATATTCGCAGCAATGATCGCCTACACCTTCCACTACGGCAATGGCTCCGGAATTGCGCACGGCAAATCGTTCGCCCACGCGGCCGTTGATATACACTTCGCCCTCGGTGGCACCGTAGAGCAGGGTGTTGCCGGCAATAGTGTTCTTTTCGGCATCGAAATTCGAGCGCACAGGTGGCAGCACGGCTATGTGTCCGCCTGACAGCCCTTTGCCAAGGTAGTCGTTGGCTTCACCTTCGAGCTTGAAGCTGATGCCACGTTGCAGGAACGCTCCGAAACTTTGGCCGGCCGAGCCTTTGAACTTCACGTTGATGGTGAAGTCGGGCAGACCTTGGTTGCCGTATTTCTTTGCTACCACTCCCGAGAGCATGGCACCCACCGAACGGTCGGTGTTGGCGATGGTGTATTCGAGCGACACCTCCTTGCCGCTTTCTATTGCACTCTCGGCAGCTTTGATGATGTTCACATCCTTCACTGAGTCGATATCGTGAATCTGGTCGGAGCTATGGTGCAGTATCTGATCGCCCGGATATTTGTAAAGCATCTTCGAGAAGTCGAGTAGCGAGTATTTCTT
>JBJEKE010000016.1:0-6027 GCA_051878475.1 Muribaculaceae bacterium
AGGTTGATGCATCTGCAAGTTAAGCCATGCTCAATAATTATTTAGGACAATATTGGGCGGAGGTTGGTGTTTGATTGGTGTTATTTGACAGAAATTTTATATCTTTACACTCGAGCCTTCACCTCCATATCATTTTGATTGAGTGTAAACATAACCTTTGGATATATATGATAAGTGCTGAAAACATTCTATTGCTGGGGGCAATCCTCATTGCCACGAGCATTCTGATAAGCAAATCGGGATACCGGTTTGGCATCCCTACCCTGTTGCTGTTTCTCCTTGTGGGAATGGTATTTGGTTCCGACGGACTGGGGATAAGTTTCGACAATGCCTCCGACGCACAATTCATCGGGATGATTGCCCTGAGTATCATTCTGTTCACCGGCGGCATGGACACGAAAATCAGCGAGATACGTCCGGTTCTGTTCCAAGGAATAGTGTTGTCGACCGCCGGAGTGGCACTTACCACTCTGCTCACAGGGCTTTTCATATACTTCACATCGGCCTACACATCGCTCAGCATTGCCTTGCCTCTGACCACTTCGCTGTTGCTGGCCGCTACAATGTCGTCGACCGACTCGGCTTCGGTGTTTAACCTGCTTCGTTCTCAGCGTATGAACCTGAAGCAGAACCTGCGTCCGCTGCTCGAACTTGAAAGCGGAAGTAACGACCCGATGGCATACATGCTCACCATTGCACTTATCGAGGTGATATCGAGTGGCAGCAGCCTCAACATTGGCGCTGTGGCTTTAGACCTCGTCACCCAGTTTGCCGTGGGCGCATTGCTGGGCTACGGATTTGCGCGCATCACGGTGTGGATTATCAACAAGATTAATCTACCCAACAGCTCGCTCTACCCCATAATGTTGCTTAGCATGGTGCTGATAACCTTCACCGTTACCGATATGGCCCATGGCAACGGCTATCTGGCTACATACATAATGGGTATTGTGGTAGGGAACACACGGCTGGCGTTCCGAAAAGAGGTAAATACCTTTATGAACGGCATGACGTGGCTTTTCCAGATAATAATGTTCCTCACGCTGGGATTGCTGGTAAATCCCCATGAAATGCTCGATGTGGTATGGGAGGCGCTTCTGATTGGCGGATTCATGATGCTGGTGGCGCGTCCGCTGAGTGTGGGGGCTTGTCTGCTGCCGTTCAAAGGGCTGAGCGGCAAGGCTCGCATATTCGTGTCGTGGGTAGGACTTCGCGGCGCTGTACCAATAATTTTTGCCACCTATCCGGTGGTGGCCGGGATTCCCGACTGCAACCAAATTTTCAACATCGTGTTCTTCATCACATTGCTGTCGCTAATCATCCAGGGAATGAGCATTGCAAAGGCGGCACGCAGCCTGGGACTCGACTCTCCGCAAACCAGTGACGGAAATGAGTTTGGAGTAGAAATACCTGAAGAACTTGAGACCGACCTGAGCGAGATTGTTCTCACAGATGAGATGTTAGCCAAGGGCAACCGCCTTGCCGACATGCATCTGGCAAAGGGGCGGTTGGTGATGCTGGTGAAGCGTAACAACGAGTTCATAATACCCAACGGGCAGATTGAGCTTCGGAGCGGCGACAGGCTGCTGGTTATCAGTGAACGGACGAAATCGGCGGTTGATTAGAAATTAACCGAGAGTTTTACGTTGATTTGGCGCGATGTGAGGTAGTTTGGCACGGCATACTGTAGATTGTTGACATCGGTAACCCAATAATAGCTGCTCACGTTGGAAATGTCGAGCAGGTTGAACACATCCACCCCAAGCCACACGCTCTTGAAATAGCTGAGGAAATTGCGTTCGCGCACGCCCTCGGCATCGTTGCCAACAAGCTGATACATCAGGCCAATATCCAGACGCTTATATGCCGGTGTGCGGAAGTAACCCTTATCGCGGGTGCTCCGCTTGGCAGTGGTGGGAAGGCCGTCGGAGAAAATGCCGCGGAGGCTGAATTTCAGTTTCGGAATCTTTGGGAAATAGTCGGTGAAATACATTGCGAAACTATAGCGCTGGTCGGTTGGACGCGGCACCTTAACTCCGTTAAGATTTTCCTGGGTCTTCATCAACGAAAAGCTAATCCACGAGTCGGTTCCTTTTACAAACTGTCCGAATACCTTGAAATCGATACC
The DNA here is from genome assembly GCA_051878475.1 of Muribaculaceae bacterium. Classification (GTDB taxonomy): domain Bacteria; phylum Bacteroidota; class Bacteroidia; order Bacteroidales; family Muribaculaceae; genus SFRY01. The sequence goes on from JBJEKE010000016.1 coordinate 2,129, forward strand.
GGCCACGTAGCCGCTCGACTCATTGCGGCCTGAATACACCAGTTTAAGGTTATCAATTTCGTAAGGTATAATGTTGGCAAGGTTCTTATAGTAGAGTTCAGCCGAGAGTTTGAACGGACGGTCGATGGCGCGGAAAGTGTAGTCGCTGCCCAAAATCACCTGTACGCTGCGCTGCGACTTGATGTCGCGATTAAGACGGATGTTGATGTTGCCAAGTTCATCGGCCACCTCCTCGCGATACTCCTTGTAGAACGGCGACTGATAATAGAGGCCGCCCGACAGACGGAAAGCAAGGCTTCCGGTGGATGCCGGAACAAATCCTATGCTCACTCGCGGACTGACAATCAGCTCCTTGTTGAAGTCCCAGTACGATAGGCGCACACCGCCGTTAAAGTTGAACATTCCGGCCGAAGTCATCAGCTTGTAGTTGTCCTGAAGGAAGAACGACACGCGATTGCTCGACAAATCGTTGTATGAGCTAAGATTGTACACCATATTCACGCCATCGCCGGTAGTAGGCAACGAATATCCGGCTGAGTCGCGGCGCTCCCACTCTTTCTGACGGTCGCGGATGGTCTCGTGCTTCAATCCCAAGCCATAAGCTATCTGATGTCGACCGATAGCGGTAACTCCTTTCAGTTCGGCCGAGAGCACGCTCATCTTAAGGCGGTTTCGGGCATGTTCAAGGTATTTGCCCACACCGAGCTCGCCACCGATGCTCTCCTCGCCGGAGCCCGAAGTACCAGCCTCATCGAGCCAATACTCGCCCGAGATATCGTACGACACCAGTTCGTTGGTCATATATCCGGCCGTGGTTAGCGACAGCGCTGTGTTCTTGGCCGCACGGTAGTTGAGCGTGAGCGCGCCAAAGTAGGTTTCAAACTTGTCGCGTTCCTGCCCGTCGAAATACACAGTAAACTGCTTTGCATTTTCCGACGTTCCGAAGCTGGTGCTGCGGGTTTCGGGGGTGAAGCGATAATTGTTAAGCGACACATATCCGAGGAACGAGGCACGGAACCTATCGCCGCCCTTATATACAAGGTTTGTCTGATAATCGAAGAATTGCGGGTCGTACTCGCCTTTCGATTCGAGCGAGCCCAGAAGCGATGCATTTCGCTTGTAGCGTACGCCATGCAGCTGCGAGAAGCATTTGCTGCTCTGCCCTATCGCACCGGTAGCACCAAGGAGACTGGCCGACACTGCACCTTCAAACTTTTCGGGCTCACGATAGGTGATGTCGAGCACCGACGACATCTTGTCGGCATACTCCGGAGTGAAGCCACCGGTTGAGAATGCAACATTGCCCACCATGTCGGGGTTAATGATACTCAAGCCTTCCTGCTGGCCCGAAGTAACCAGCTGTGGGCGATATACCTCGATGCCATTGATATACACACTGTTTTCGTCATACGAGCCACCGCGCACCATATATTGCGAACTCATCTCGTTTTTCGAGCTCACTCCTGCCATAGTGCTCACCATGGCCTCGATGCTGCCGCCACCAATGTCGGGGGCCAACTTATAACTGCTGGCATCGATGGTTTGCATAGGGTTGGTCTGCTTGCGTATTTCAGTAACCTCCAGTTCCTCAAGTTGGCGAGTATTCTTGAACAGTTTTGCATTAACCACCATCTCGCCTTTAGCATCGATAAGTTTCTGCCGATATTCCTTATAGCCAATACAGTTGAAAATCAGTTCTATGGTATCGCGCTGAGCAACATTCAGCGAATATTCGCCTCGCAAGTCGGTACCGGTGCCGATAGCGGTGCCGTCGACCCTCACGGTGGCAAACTCGATAGGCTCGTTGTCTGAATCGACCACCTTACCCGAGATTTTCACCTGTGCCAGAGCCTGCATGCCGAACGAAAGCACAGCAATAAGCACCGATATATATAATCTGGTTTGAATCATCGTCGAAAATTTCTGTTCTAAATATTAACGCATTATTGTGGTTAATATTGCATTACGAACCAATAGGAGCGCTAAAGCTTGCCATGAAAGGAAAGGCCGAACGCAAAGTCGTAACAATTACCGTCGGAGTCGCGGTAGCACTCAATATCGTGAGGCCGGTCCTCACAATGGCGTTCCACTGCGCTCATAGATGCCGGAAGCTGGAATGGAAGGCGGCCCTGTGGCTCATAATTTCCGGAAATGATATCAATGATAGTCTGGCTCTGCACATCAAACCCAACAAGGATAGCATCGGCATATGGCTCGATCTCACTCATCACCATAGGGTTAAGCATATTCACCACCACTATTAGCGGACGAGAGCCAATTGCCTGGCGTGTGCGCTGCACCAGCTCCATGTCGCATCGGTTAATGGTGTGTGCAGTCTTGCCACGATAACTACGCTCAACAGTGGGCTCAAATGGATCGCCACCGGCAATACTGTGTTCACGGGCATCGACGGCAGTGTAGTCGCTATACTGAAGACTTATGGGGATATATCCATTGCCACCGTTCTCAACATCGGCCACATCGTAGCCCATGAGATAGCTGTGAGGCGATTCGATAAACACCACAGCAGCATCAGCGTTCTGTGCATCATCAGAAACTGTAAAGCGACGTTCTACAATATGGCGAGGCACAGGGTCGTAGATGCGCTCGGGCTGAATCTGACGCCAATAATTAGGGCCTTCAGGCGAACGACGTTGCGGTATATATAGCCGTATGCCATGCCTCAGCGGTAACAGCGATGCGTGGTTCTTCAGCATAACCACACTGGCAAGTTGCTGTCGATAGCCCATAGCCATGAATTCGGGACAACCCACCACACGTTCAGCCTCATCGACATCGATATACGGATTGTCAAAAAGCCCGGTACGGAACATATTGAGCAGCAATCGTTGCGCCGACTGCTCCAAACGTCGCCGCATCCACTGCTCGCCATGTTCGGCGACTCCCATCCGGTAAGCCTCCAGCACCGGTTCAATGCGGTCGTTGCCGCCAAACTGGTCAACTCCAGCCATCAGTGCCTTGTAATGCCGCTCTGCTTCAGTGAGATGTTCCACACCCCACGGTTTACCAGAATGTACTCCGGGATGCACTTCATCATGAGTAATGAGCCAATCGGTACACACAACGCCATCGTATCCGGCCTCATCACGAAGCTGACGGGTAATTATGTCGTGGTTATAGCTGTTGCCAACATTTTCTGAAGTCTGGTTATAGGATATTGTGTAGTACGGCATAATTGCCGACGATTTATCTGTTCCGCCGGTTAAAGCGAACGCTCCTTTAAGGAATGGAATCTTATGCTGCTCGTAACAGCCACCAGGATATACGGCATATTTGCCGTTGCCATAATGAGCATCGCGTCCGCCCTCACCCGAGCCTCCTCCCGGCCAATGCTTTGCCATTGTGTTCACGCTCCTACAGCTCCAACCCCGACGGTCGGGCGATTGAAATCCATCAGCATATGCTCTGGTGAGTGCCGCCACAAGCTCCGGGTCGCATCCAAACGTGCTGCTGTAGCGATACCAGCGCGGGTCGGTTCCAAGATCGGCCTGTGGCGACAATGCTGTGGCAATGCCAAGCAACCGGTATTCACGGGCTGCTGTACGCGCAAACTCTTCAACCATCTCAGGGCTGAAAGTTGCCGCTAAGCCAAGCATATTGCTCCATAGCGATATCTTGCCACCGCATCCAGCCGCAAACTCAGCATCAGCGGTAGCCGAATGGCGTGGGTCGGACGAATTGTTGGCAGGGATTCCATGGCCACGCCCTTCGCAAAGAGCCTGGACCAAATTGTTCCAGCGCGCTGCTGTGCCCGGACTTTCAACCTTGCCGACAAGCACATGGCGCACATTATCGATGGTCAGGGACTTCCGTTGAGAGTCGCTCAACGCCCATGGCTTCATTCCGCTTTGGGCAAACGGGCGACCTCCATACGTGTC
>JBJEKE010000017.1:0-24887 GCA_051878475.1 Muribaculaceae bacterium
TATCAGCACGATGTAATCTCGTGCGATGTGTCCTTGCCCATTGTCTACTACTCACACCCAATCAGCCGTTTTTACAGTTGGCAGACCATTTACGGCAACGATTATATAGTAGGTTCGTGGGAAAATTCCAAAGAAAGGCTTGAGGGTATAGTTATCGGCTCGGCGTATTATAGGCCGTTTGGCAGCGAATTGCTGACTGTGGGGCTGACCGTGCAAGGCGGATTCGTTTATATTGACAGCTACCTTACCGGTAGCCGCACCAAATGGACAGTGCGGCCCGACTATGTGGTGAGTTTCCGCAAAGGCAATTTCGGGGCGAGCTATCGGGGACGCATAGGCGGATGGTATATAGATGGGGCATATCTGACGAAGTCTGAAAACCAAAGCGTGCTGCAAGCGTATTGGCAGCATGGCAATGTGCGTGTGACGGCTTCATGCCTGTGGATGTTCACGCGTAGCAAATATGGCATGGAACTACTTGAAAATCCGATTCTTGAGCGCCAGGAGTATCACCAGATTAACGATAATGCCTCGATGTTTACCCTTGGCTTCAGCTGGAACTTCTTCTCGGGCAAACGCATGAATGTAAACAAGAAACTTAACCACTCCGACACCGATTCCGGTCTGCTCTGATTTCTTTGTGTTTTAATGATTGTTGGCTTTGATGTGAACGAATATGGCACATCAAGGCCATTATCTTTGCAACGTAAACAAAACGGAAACGGAGCGGGCGCTTTGGAGGCCCGCCACCGGCCGGAAACAAGAAACAGTAACTAAATACCCGAAAGACGATGAAAACCATTAAAGGACAGATGCAGTTAGAGTTTGACGAACCGATGCACCCCACCATTCCGACCGAGGCATCGGAACACCGTAGCGAAGAGCCTGAGTGCGATTCCTACAGCGGCACCATGGCATTCGGTGCAGTGATGTTCATACTAATATCGGTGCTCTTCTTTGCATAGCACACCGCAGCTGACAATGGTATTAGAGTCGTCGCAGGCAAACGAGATACTACGCTGCGACAGCGGCTTGAAATACAGTTTTCATACGAAGTGTTATTTAGAAATGCCGATACTATGGAATGACACACATTTGGTTACACTTTTTTTCTATTTTCATGCTCCAGGGGAATCGATAGAAACGAACGACGATTCTGCTGGAGCAATTTTTTGGGACCGCCCAAGCGGTAATAACCCGAAAATTCGGAATAAATGAGTAAATTTGCATCGCCAAAGCATCAGCCGAGGCACAACGAAAAGAATAGATATGGTAAAAGAATTGGTATTTGCAACAAACAATGAGCACAAGCTGAGCGAGTTGCGCGCCATCGTGGGCAACAAGTTTCGCATCCTGGGCTTGAAGGACATTGGTTGCACCGACGAAATAAAGGAAGACGGCAGCACACTGAAGGAGAATGCACTCATCAAGGCACGCTATGTTAAGGACCATTACGGCTACGACTGCTTTGCCGACGACACCGGCCTGGAGGTGAAGGTGCTCGACGGCGCGCCGGGTGTGTATTCGGCACGGTTTGCCGGTCCGAGCTGCGACAGCGAGCGCAACATCGACAAGCTGCTCATTCTGATGGGCGAGTGTGCCGACCGCGAGGCGCGGTTCAGCACCGTGTTTGCCCTGATAATTGGCGAGAAGGTGCACTTCTTCACCGGCGAGGTTCGCGGCAGCATCCTCAAGGAGCGTCGTGGCAAGGGTGGCTTCGGCTACGACCCGGTGTTTCAGCCCGAAGGGTGCGAGCAGAGCTTTGCCGAGATGGATTCCGAGGCGAAGAACGCCATCAGCCATCGCGGCCGTGCCACTGAAGCGTTGGTGGCATTTCTGATGAAGCAATAATAGGAAACAATATGTTGGAAATGAGGGATAACGTTGGCTTTTATGCCAAAAGTGGTTATATTTGTGGCCGAAATACTCCCCATTCCCATGAAGACATTTTGTTTGATAGCTTTATCATTATTACTTTTTTCGTGCAGCGACGATATACCAGGCCCTGAGGACCTTGAACAACATGCAGAGGAACTTATATGCCGGTCGGAAACCGACCCTCAGGCGATGGCAATGAACGATGCCCGTAGCGAGATGCTGCCCATGCATTTCGTGATTACCCGAAAACTGGGTTTCAAGTATCGCATCTATAAGCCGGCTGAGGCATCAGTGCCCGGAGAAGAAAGGTTTCCTCTAATCATTCATCTGCATGGTATCGACGAGCGCGGCAACGACAATATTAGACATCTCGACTATATAGCCGATTCGTTGGTGAGCTATGCCAAGCGCCACGCTGCATTTGTGGTGTGTCCGCAGTGCCCCGTAGAGCCTTACTGGAGCCTGAAAAGTCGTCCCGACAGCTTCCAGCCAAACAATATGGAGCTTGCACCGGAGGCAAGCTATATGTCGACCGGTCTTACACGCCTTATCGATGAGCTGGTGAACGAACATCGCGTAGACTCCACTATGGTGTATATCATGGGGAAATCGATGGGCGGAATCGGCACTCTCGACATGATTGTGCGCCACCGCAGCAAGTTTGCCGCAGCTGCCACTTTCAGTGCCACTATCAATTCGCAGCGGTTCCGTGGCAAGAATGAAGTGCCGCTGATGCTGTTCCATAACATCAACGACGGCGCAATACCCGTAGAGGGGTCGCGACAGGCGTTCAAGCGGCTGAAGAACCTCGGATGCGAGGTAGAGTATGTAGAGGGCAATGATGGTGGCCATGACAGCTGGAGCTTGGCATTCAAGGATACAAAGATGCTCGACTGGCTCATGAGCCATCGCCGAATCGATGAAGACGGGAATCAGAACTAAAACAACATAAACAATGACAGAAAAGAAACAGCGGATAGAGTATCTCGATTTTATGAAGGGAATGTGCATCCTGCTCATTGTGGGACAGCATATCTCGCCCGAAAGCATATATGGCGACTGCAACCATATGCTAATGTCGTTCCGCATTCCGCTTTATTATTTTCTTTCCGGACTTTTCTTCAAGACCTACGATGGCTTTTCCGATTTTTTGCGTCGCAAGGTCAACAATATCCTTGTGCCGTTCGCTTTTTTCTACCTTATGGCTTGCGGGCTGGCCATTGTGTGCAGCGATTTGCTGCATCTCGACCGTCTGGGGCTGATTGGCGACACCTGGGAGTGGAAATATCTGCTCGACCCGTTCTATCTCAACGATTACCACTACAGTGTGGCGTTGTGGTTTCTCTTCAGCCTCTTTTGGGTTAATATATTGTATTATCTGCTTCAGAAAGTAATAAAAGGAGTGTGGATATACGTGGCAGTGGCAGCGTTGTCGGTTGCCGGATGGCTGATGGCTCGTGGCGGTGTGATGCTGCCGATGATGCTTGACACCGCACTGGTGGCATTGCCATATTTTGTGCTCGGACGCGAGGTTAAGACCCGTGGAGGGCTTGAGAAGCACAGCTACGACAAGTGGGGCTTCGTGGTGCTGTTGCCTGTGCTGGTAGCGCTGTATCTGTTTGCCGAGGAAATCAACATCCATGACCGAATACTTCCAAGCTACATAATGCTTTACCTTATCCCGTTTATGGCCATCATCAGCCTATTCTGGTTCTGCAAGAATCTGCCGCACATACCGGTGATAACCTACATAGGGCGCTATTCGTTGGTGGTGCTTGGCACCCACAGCATAATCCTCGGACCGGTGCGTACGGTGGTGTTCAAGCTGGTGGGTGAGTCGTATGGCAGTTGCTGGCTGGTGCTGCTGGCCATGGTGCTGCTGGAGCTGGCCATTATACCTATAATGATAAAACTCTTCCCCAAGTTCACTGCACAGGAACCATTGATAAAGGAGAGCCGGCATTAAAACGAATCTACAAATATGGCAGTAAAGAAGGACCGCATTGAGTATATCGATTTCATGAAGGGGCTGTGCATACTGCTGATTGTAGGCGGGCACGTCCTGCCTGAGCTATACGGCGATTTCAATTCGATGCTCACCTCGTTCCGTGTGCCGATGTACTACTTCCTTTCAGGCCTTTTCTTCAAGACCTACAGCGGCTTTCCGGATTTTGCGCGCCGCAAGGTCAACAATATCCTGGTACCGTTTGTGTTTTTCTATCTTTTGGCGTGTGGGTGGAATATACTTTTCAAGGATGTGATGCATCTCGATTACCTGAAGGATAGTTATTACACTTGGAAATGGAAATATCTGCTCGACCCGTTCTATCTCACTCATTTTCACTACAATGTGCCTCTGTGGTTTCTGTTGAGCCTGTTCTGGGTGAATATGCTGTATTATCCGCTTCAGAAAGCGATAAAGGGGGCGTGGATATACGTGGCTGTGGCGGTGTTGTCGCTTGCAGGGTGGCTGATGGCGCACTTTGGCGTGGAGCTGCCTATGATGCTCGACACTGCACTGGTGGCATTGCCCTATTTTGTGCTCGGGCGCGAGGTTAAGACCCATGGCGGGCTCGAGAAGCACAGCTACGACAAATGGGGCCTCGTGGTGCTGTTGCCGGTTCTTGTGGTGCTGTATCTGTTTGCCGAGAAGATAAACATCCACGTAAGGATGCTTCCAAACTATTTCATGCTCTATCTTATGCCGTTCATGGCCATCATCAGCCTGTTCTGGTTTTGCAAGAACCTGCCGCACATACCGGTGATAAGCTATATAGGGCGCTATTCGCTGGTAGTGCTCGGCACCCACAGCATGGTGTTAGGGCCGGTGCGCAGGATGGTGTTCAGCCTTGTCGACAATTCGTACAGCAGCAGTTGGCTGGTGTTTGCCATTGCAGTGCTTATCGAGGCACTTTTAATAATTCCCGTGATGATAAGGCTCTTCCCATGGTTCACAGCCCAAAACGAGCTGATAAAGGGGCACAGCCATTAAAAGCATCCACGGCACACAATTATCGCCGATTAATTGCGTTATACCTAATATAATAACGAGCATTCACACGAATATGATGATACGCAATATATTCCGGCTTTTGGCAGCTTTGCTGGCAATAATCCCGTCGATGGCACATGGTCAGGTGGCCACCGGGCAGTGGCGTCTGCATTCGCAGTTCGGAGCCAACTACGGCCAAGTGATAGAAACATCCGACAAGGTATACTACACCTCGAACGGATACCTTTACAGCTACGACAAGGATGGCGACGAAACACAGAGCTACAACAGCAACAACAAAGTGTCCGACTCGGGCATCAGCCGTGTGTTCTACAACGATGCAAAGCACTATCTGATGATTGTGTATGCCAACAGCAATATCGACCTGCTTTACGACGACGGTCGCGTGGTGAATATGTCCGACCTGAAATCGGCTATCCTGAATGCCACCAAAACCATCAACTGGGTTACCTTCGACGGCGACGAGGCCTATGTGGCTACCGCTTTCGGCTTTATGGTGATTAACGACGAGAAGCACGAGGTGAAATACTCCCGAATTTATAACGAGGATATTAAGGCCGTTGCAGTGATTGACAATCAATTGCTGCTCTTCACAGCCACCAAGCTGAAATGGGGCCCGAAAGACGGCCGATACAACGAACTCACCGATTTCGGCAGGAGCATGGACTTCAAAGGTGTGCAGCAAGTGGAAAAACTTCCCGGAGGACAGCTGTTTGTGATGACCGGCTACACATATTTCCTGAACTACAACCCTTCGACCGACAACTTTGAATGGAAAACGTTGCTGCCCGGCGGCTCCGACATGTGTGCCGTCACTGAAAACGGTTTCACCATCCAGTCGCGCGACGGAAATCTCATAAACTTCGACTCGACAGGAAATAAACTGGGCCAGACTGCCCTCAGCGCCGATTTGAAGGCCAGCCGCATGGCATCGGCAAAGGCCGACGGCAGCTATTGGGTGCTCTCGGCCAAGGGCATCAAGCACATAAGCCTCGATGCTTCGGGTAGCGAAACGGTGCTTTCCGACTATTTCCGCCCCGATGCCACATCGGTGAGCCAGCCCTTCAACCTGGTGTTCAACTCTGCACTCAACAAGCTGTATGTGATGAACAGCGGCGGCACACAATGGGCGGGAGGCTATAACAAGGTGGCCACCATAAATACCCTCGAAGGTTCAACGTGGACCGACGTGACTCCACAGAACGTGCCGTCGAAGGCAGGCGACGGAGTGCTCCGCGACCCGTTGTCGCCGGTTTTCGACCCCGATGACCCTAACACCTATTATATAGGCTCGTGGTTCAGCGGTCTTTACAAGATTACCAACGACGAGGTGGTGGCTAACTATTTCACCAACAATTCGCCTCTGCAAATCTATAATAACTGGAGCTGTATTGTACCCTCGGTACAGTTTGACCGCGACGGGAATCTGTGGATAGCCGAGGCGGCCGGTGGCACCATCGACAAGCCGTTGATGATACTTCCGCGCTCAAAGCAGCAGAATGCCGATATCTCGGCATCGGACTGGATTACAATGAGTGTTCCGGGTATGAACTTCAACTTCATGATGCACTTCATGATATCGCCATCGACAAATGTCAAGCTGATGACCGACGGCACATGGAGCTCGGTGCTCGTGGCCCTCGACGACAACGGTACCATCGACAATACTGCCGACGACCGCGTCAAACAGTTCTCTACAATGCTCGACCAGGACGAGAAATCGTATGAGTGGCACTACCTGAACTGCCTTGTAGAGGATGCAAACGGCAAAATATGGATGGGGACATCGAACGGAGTGGTGGAATTCAACCCTGCCAATATTTTCAACGACAATTTCCGTATAAACCACATAAAAGTGCCGCGTAACGACGGTACCTCGTATGCCGACTATCTGCTGGCCAACACCAATGTGCTGTGCATTGCCGTCGACGGCGCCAATCGCAAATGGATTGGCACCGCAACCTCCGGCGCTTTCCTCGTAAGCCCCGACGGAACTGAGGTGCTCGAGCACTTTACCACCGAAAACAGCCCGCTGCCCAACGACAAGGTGATGTCAATTGCCTGCAACACTAACAGCAACGCTGTGTATTTCGGAACCTCCGACGGATTTGCCGAGTATAGCAGCGATTCGGCACCGGCGGCTGCCGACTACAGCGAAGTATATGCTTATCCTAATCCCGTACGTCCCGACTACACCGGCTGGATTACAATCACCGGCCTGATGGACAGTTCTCTGGTGAAAATCACCGATGCCGTGGGCAATGTGATATATACAGCTACATCAAATGGCGGCATGGTAACCTGGGACGGATGTCGAGCCGACGGCGAACCGGTGACCACCGGAGTATACTATGTGCTGGCATCGCAGAATGCCGACGGCGGCTCCAGCGGAGCCGTTACCAAAATCCTGATAGTGAGATAACTCCAACCTATAGGCACAGCCAGCCCGAACGGTCCTACCGCTCTCTCCGCAGGAGGCTTCCCGACACCCGAGAGGGTGGCGGCTGTCGCGTAAGTCGGCATCGCTCCGACGGAGCGACACCTCTCAGCCGTGGATTGCATCCACGGATAGTGCAGCCCGCTGTTGGCGGGCCGCTTCGCTTCCTTCAGAAGCATTCCGTGAGAAAAGCACCGCATACCATGGATTTCATCCATGGCTATTTACAGCCCGACCAAGGCCGGGCCGTTTCACGTCCTTCAGACGTCTCCGCATGCGTCTTAACGCAATGCGTCTTTGCCAACGGTGCCATACACTTAGCCCAATACGATGCCGTGTGATGCCTTCAGCGCGCTGTTGACGGCATCCATTGCTATGGGCGTTGCCCGTTGGAGCCCATACGTAGGCGCTTATGGCGGTTTTCGCAGTTGGAAGATGCCTCAGGGTTGTAATTTTGCCGATGTTGAGGTTAGGCGTGGTTCAGGCTGCGGACCGTGCGAATAATTGTAATAATGTTTCCGGCTGATATTAATGCAATTATGGCTGCGGATATGGCAATTGAGCCGGCAAGCGGCGAGCCTTCGGTGCCAAATGCGGCAATCAGCGGCGAGTAGTAGCTTCGTGCCACTAACATCGCTACTATGGCGCACAGCAGAATGGCACTGTTGGTGATGGCTACAATTGCTACATAAGGCCGTGCAACCGACCCCGGCGAGTAGCCAAGCGACAGCAGGTTGCGGATGGTCTCAGCATTTTTCTGCAGCAAAAGGTGGATGCTGAGCAAGAGAATGAAAAACGCAAGCACACTTATCACGGCCCCGATTACCAGCACTATCGATGTGATGACAGTAAGGAAATGGCTTGCCTGCGAGGCGTTGCTCTGCTCGCCGGCAATCTCGTAGCCTTTCCTTGTCATATATTCGGCTATTCGGGCATCTCCCGGGCTGTTTACCTCAACAATCAGGCGAGCTGTGCCATCGTCGCTTGTCGCGGTGTCGCCAAAGTTGGCATTTGCCCATTGCATGAATTCGTCGGGCACAATGATGGTGTTAAGCCTGTTGGAAAATCCGGCGATATGCCCCTTTAGAGTTATAGAGCCTCCGGCACCGGTTATGGTGAAGGAGATAGGCACCATGCCTATCATCGCCTCGCTGAGTTGCGGCATTCCTTGCGCCGAGGCGAAGCCAAAGTTGTAGAGCGACAGATAGTCCTTCGATATTATCACCGGAATGTCGGGGTTGTCGGGCGAGAAGTGCCAGTTATCGGGCATCACGTCGATGTATTTGTCGGGTATCGACTCGAAGAACATCTGCGACGACAGCGCGCTGCGCCCTTGCGCCAGCGAAGCAAACACCCGGAATCGCGAAGCGGTGAAGCGGCCCACCGAAGTGGTCCATGGCTGTTGCTCTATCTCGGCGATGTCGGCATCGGTGAACACTGGCCTTGAGCCGGTGATTGACGACAGGGTGCCCACCCGCTTGGTGATAGTCATATAGTCGCGGTTGAGAAAATTGTCGGAGTCGGCGAAAACAGGGCTTAAATCGGCATAAAACTGGATGGCAGTGGCCACGATGGCCAATCCCATGAAATTGGCGATGGCAAACCCCGCCAACTGGGTGGTGCTGACATTCTTGCGCAGGAGTTTCCACAACAGCGATTTCATAGGCGAAGCGAATGGTTGAAGTTAATGTTGATGTCGTAGCCCACCGATGTGGCAATTATGGCTGCGCCCTGAGCGGTAGCCTCATCGGCAACCAGGCGAGCGGCGATGTCGTTGTTGCGGGCATCGAGGTGGCTCACCGGCTCGTCGAGCAGGATGAAGTCGAATGGTTGGCAAAGTGTGCGGATGATAGCCACACGCTGCTGCTGCCCTATCGACAGCCGTCCCACCGGAGTGTCGATGCGGTTGTCGATTTCCAGTGCTTCAAACATTCGGGCAATCTGTTCAGGGGTCTTGAAGCCTGTGAGCCGGTTTTTCAGCTCCACATTCTCGCGAGCAGTGAGTTCGGCAAAGAGCCGCATTTCCTGCGGTAGATACGCTATGTTGTTGTTTCTGACAGCTGTCCACTGCCTGGTGTTCAACGTTGCAGTGTCGAAGTTGTCAAAATATATGTTGCCGGCGAAATCACAGCGCCAACCGTATATGAAACTGCACAGCGACGACTTTCCGGTGCCGCTTTCAGCTGTTATCAGGTATGATTCGCCTTTGATGAATGCAACGTTGCACCGCCATATTTGCGAGTCGATGGCATGAGCTTCGTCAGCAAATACCGACGGGAGTACGTTGTGGAGGGCTATACGTTCCATTATTTCTCGATTATTTCTTCGAACGGCACGTCGGATATGCGGTCGTCGGGCATGTCGGAGTATTGGCTGTCGGCATCAGCGGGGGTGCGAGGTTCGATTGTTTCCTCAAAATCGACATATTCGCCGTCCGAGCTGCCGAAAATCTTTCGCCGGCGGCCGTTGTAGCCGTTTGGCGATGTTTGGTTGCGGTATGCTTGTTCGTATTGTTCCCGTTGTTGGCGCATGCTGTCTTCAAATTCCCGCTTCATGTTGCGAACGGTGAAGCTTACGCGCAGAATGGGGCGCAGCACATAATAGAAGAGGAATACTAAAAACAGTATGAATAATATTGTTCCCATATCAATGATATGAATGTGTGATGATATTTGTTACTCAATGCAGTGTGAGATAATACAAATATCGTACCTGAATAGTTCTTTTGAGGCAACAATATTGTTAAAAGATGTATTTGCGGCACACCACCGAAATCATGATGTAGAGCGCAATGGTCCACACCAGGCCCGACAGCCCGTAAGATACCACGAAAAGTATGGCGCCGGCAATCAAGAAGTAGCGGTAGGCGTTTTCGCGGAACGTGAGATTCTTGAACTTTAGCGAGAACAGATGAACCGGGCTCACCATAAGATACGACACTCCGATGATGATTACAGCCATGAGGATGTGTGAGCTGATGTAGGTGTAGGAATGCATCCATGCGCACAAGCCAATCCAGAATATTGCGTTGGCAGGCACCGGCAAGCCGATGAACGAGGTGGTTTGTCGGGTATCGATGTTGAACCGGGCCAGACGAACGGCGGCCATCACTGCGATAAAGATGGGCAGTAACGCGAAAGCAAATGCGTCGGGACCTTCAAACTTCAGGATAGCGTTGTGAATCAGCGCCGCCGGAGCAAGGCCGAAGCTTATTAGGTCGGCAAGCGAGTCGAGCTCCTTGCCCAGGTCGGAATAGGCATGCAGCAGACGGGCACACAAGCCGTCGCAAAAGTCAAACACGGCAGCAGCGGCGATTAGCACAAATGCCATTTCGCGGCCGGTGAACGAGCCACAGCAGGTTTGTGAGTATCGGAAAGCCATTATTATGGCCAGACTGCCCGAAACCAGGTTGAGGCAAGTGATAGTGTTGGGAATGTTGTTTTTTACTGTCTGTAGGAATTTCATTTCAGTCGAGCAATTTGTGTGATGTCGCCAACGGCGATATCACCGATTTTTACGAGAATCTCGGCATCGAGCGGCAGATAGATGTCAACGCGAGAGCCGAATTTAATGAAGCCCATGTGGGTGTCGATAGCGGCATCGTCGCCCTCTTCGGCATAAGTTACAATGCGGCGCGCCATGGCTCCGGCCACCTGACGCATTACGATGGTCTGGCCGTTGTTGGCCTCGATGGCAACCGTGGAACGCTCGTTCTCGGTGCTCGATTTAGGCAAGTATGCAGCCATGAACCGGCCTGAATGGTGCCTTACGTACTTCACCTTGCCATCGATGGGAAACCAATTGGCGTGCACGTTCAGAGGCGACATAAACACCGACACCTGTATGGCTTTGTCGTGCAGATACTCGTCTTCGTACACTTCTTCGCATGCCACAACCTTTCCGTCGACGCTCGACACCACGGCATTGTGGCGGTCGCCCTTGAAATGGCGGCGTGGACAGCGGAAAAAGTTGACTACCAGCAGAAACACAATGGTGGTGATTGCAATGAACGAAATCGGAATCCATGAGGGCTTGATAAAGCTGTAGGCCAATAAGTCGATGAAAATCAGCACTATGGCGAGTCCGAAGATTATATTGAGTCCTTCTCTATGTATTTTTACTTTCATGTGGTTTAATATAAAGCAATCACAAAGTTACTTTACTTTTCGAACAATGACAAATTTCGTGCCATATATGTGAAAAATTAGAGTTGCACGAGTGGATAAAAGATAGTAATTTTGCGCGATATTCCATTGCGCCGGGCTCATCTCGGCGCTATAACACTGACAAACTGATAATTGTTTTTTAATAATGTCGACAAACACTCAAACCGATAGCCGGAAAGTTACAACTCACCGACTGATAGAAATGAAGCAGCGCAACGAAAAGATTGCGATGCTCACTGCATATGATTTTTCGATGGCGCGCCTCATTGATGAGGCGGGCATCGATGTGATTCTTGTGGGCGACTCGGCCTCAAACGTGATGGCCGGTAACATCACCACTCTGCCTATCACCCTCGACCAGATGATTTACCACGGCAAAAGCGTAGTGCGCGCCGTAAATCGTGCACTCGTGGTGGTGGACATGCCGTTTGGCTCTTATCAGGGCGACCCTATCGAGGCGCTCCATTCGGCCATTAGGATAATGAAGGAAACTCATGCCGACTGCGTGAAACTTGAGGGCGGAAGCGAGGTGCGCGAATCAATCGAGAAGATTCTGTGCGCCGGCATCCCGGTGATGGGGCATCTTGGGCTCACTCCTCAGTCAATCAACAAGTTCGGTACATATACAGTGCGTGCCCGAGAGGAGGCTGAGGCTAATAAGCTGATTGCCGATGCAAAATTGCTTGAGGAAATAGGCTGTTTTGCTCTTGTACTCGAGAAAATCCCGGCTGCGCTGGCTCAGAAGGTGGCTTCGCAGCTAACCATTCCGGTGATTGGTATCGGTGCCGGCGGTGGCGTGGACGGTCAAGTGCTGGTGATGCACGATATGCTGGGTATCAACAAGGGCTTCTCTCCTCGATTCCTGCGCCGTTATGCCGATTTGAGCACGGTTATCAACGATGCTGTGTCGCACTATATCAGCGATGTCAAGGAGTGCGATTTCCCTAACGAAAAGGAGCAATATTGATGATGATTACCCTGCGTGAAGCAATTTCCGCTTCGGCTGTCGATGCCCGGGCGGTGGCTCTGCTGCAGTGTGGCTTGGTTGATGCCATGACCGATAGCGGTGTGGTGCCTACCATCGACAATGTGTTGCTCGACGTTGCATCCCGACAAGTGCAGCTTGCCGACGCTGCTCCCCTGCCTGCTGCCGATGAGTGCGCCATGGTGAAGGGCTACGGCGAGGTGCTGATGGCTGCCGTTGGGGCTATGAAGTATCGCAGTGACCGTCTGGTGAAGATTGCCCTCGACTGTGTGAGCGGCGAGATAGCCACCATTGCACAGTTGCAACTGGTGCTTGAGCGCCGTCGCAGCGCAATGCTGTTTGTGCCGATGGTGTTGCTGATTATGGCATTGCTCGCCATTCTGGCATTTTTCTCATAAGCGTTAATTACCGCGGGGTGGTGGCTCGTATTGCCGTACCGACACCCTCCAATAACATACGTATCCCGATGTCAATTGCGCGATTGACATCGGGATACGTATATATTCCTATTGCAATGTGGTGGGGCTACAGGTATTTGTCGCCGGTTTCCACTTTCAGATTATTGACAAAGTGCTTTATGCGCTGCTCATCGCTCATGGGGCATATCAGCAGTACATCGCCGGCATCGGCCACTATGTAGTTGTTCAGTCCAACGGCCACCACCACTTTCTCGTGCTTGGTGGCTATCATGTTGTGCTTCGATTCGTAAAGCATCGCCTTGCTGTTGATAATCACGTTTTCGTCGGCCGATTTGGGCGAGTTTTCGTAGAGCGAGCCCCAAGTGCCGAGGTCGCTCCATCCGAAATCAACACATTCCACATACACGTTCGAGGCTTTTTCCATCACGGCAAAGTCAATCGAGATGTTTTGGCAGCTCGGGAACGCTTCGTTGATAAATGCCATTTCGGCCGGGGTGCCGTAAAGGCCTTCGCCGCGGTCGAGAACGCCGCACACCTCGGGGGCATAGTCGTGCAGTGCCTTGTATATCGAATTGGCCGACCAGATGAAAATGCCTGAGTTCCAGAAGAATTCGCCCAGCTGGATAAACACTTTTGCCAGCTCGAGATTCGGCTTTTCGGTGAATGTCTTCACCTTTGATATTTCACCGTTCACATTTTCTCCCACCTGGATATATCCGTAGCCTGTCTCGGGGCGCGATGGCTTGATGCCGAGGGTCAGCAGGGCGTCGTGCTGCTCAACGAAGTCGAAGCCTCGGCGAATGCTTTCCTTGAACTGCTCTTCCTTGAGGATGAGATGGTCGGACGGAGCCACCATAATCGACGCATCGGGGTTTATGGCGCGGATATGGTTGGTTGCCCAGGCGATGCAAGGAGCGGTGTTGCGGCGGGCAGGTTCAAGAAGAATATGCTTGGGGTTGAGCAGTGGCAGTTGCTGGCGGATGAGATCGGCATACATTTCGTTGGCCACCACCACAATGTTGTCGGGGTTGACCACATCCTTTATACGGTCGTACGACATTTGCAGCAATGAGCGGCCCGTGCCCATGAAGTCGATGAACTGTTTTGGGTAGCTGGCACGGCTGTAAGGCCAGAAACGGCTGCCAACGCCACCACACATTATCACGCAATATCGATTATCGTTCATTATCACTTTGTGCATTAGGTATAGGTAATGGTATGTGTAGTTGTTATAATGCAATATTACGAAATTATTCTGACATAATAAAGCAAAAAGGTGTGAATAATGCTTTCGCCGAATCACGATTTATCACGATTTATCTGCTTTTGGTGCCGTGGCAAATGAATTTTCGGATGGCTGTCCTACGTCGCCGTCGCAGCGCGGTAGAGAAGCCATCCGAAACGATGAAAAAATATGTTTTATTATTACCGTTTTTGAAGTTTATGATGCAGTCGCGGCATCAGGAAGAAAAATAGTTAGTTTCTTTGTAATTCGGCGTTTGTTATTGTATTTTTTGAAGTCTTTGTTTTATCGATAATCATAAGAGAGGGTAGTGAAGTAGCGTCCGTAGCCTCCAACGTAGTCAAACCCGAAGTCGAGGGTAATCGTGGTGCGTCCGTCGCGGCTAAACCAGGTTGCGCCGGAGCGGTTGCCGCTGAAAGCTATCGGGTTGCCGTATCGGTAGCAGAGTTCGCGATACAGGCGGTTGTAGCGCGAGCGCGAGCCGCCGCTGGTTGAGTTGATGAACTGAGCTCCGTAGAGGCGTCCGTTGGCGTAGTTCAGTATTCCGTCCTCCCAATTATATCCCATTTCACGGATGTCGCGCAGATAAATGGCGTCGTTGTCGTATCCGTCGATAGAATATCCGCGGTCGTAGAGATAGTCGAGCGAGGCATTGTAAGCCAGGCCGAAAGCGAGGCCGAGGATGTTGGTGAGCAGCGGAGCGTCGTGGTAGTAAACGTATCCGGCAGGGATAACCGGGCGTACTATTGGACGGTAGGCCGGACGATAGGGCCGTGGCGGTGGCGGGCAGATGTGACCGTGGGTGTAAGGACGGTATTGCGGGCCGGGAGCCGGGCGATAGTCGTTGTTCGGGCGTCCGTTGTTAACCGGAGGCTTGTAACCGCCCGGACGATAGTCGTTGCGGTCGTTGCGGTTGCCGTAGCGGTCGTTGTTGTTGCTATGGCTGCTGTTTCCGTTGCGGTTGTCCTTGTTGCGGTCGTTATAGTTGTTGTTACGGTTTCCTTTGTTATTGTCGCGGTTGTCGTTGCCTGGTCGAACGCTGCTGCCGCGGTTGTCGTTGCGCGATGCCGACGAGCTTCCACGGTTGGCTGTGGCCGATTCGCGCTTGGGTGTTTCAACCTTCTGCCCACTGTTGTTGTTGCGGGACGATACAGCACTGCGGTGTTGTTGAGCACTGATAGGAGTGGTGAGCATTGCTACCGAAAGCGTTAATGCTGCGAATAATCTTGATGCTTTCATAATTGTGACGTAGCTTAAAGGTTAACAAATGTGGTTAATTCTCTCCAGCCAATCCGTTTTGTGGATTGTCTTTGCATTTATGACTACCGGCGGGCACAAAGGTTTAAGCAACAGTGTATTTTATTGATTTTTTATGATGTCGTTGCATATTTTAACGAATGATACGCGGTCCGTTGTCAGCTTGCGGCGGTTTTCGCAATTCTTCGGGGTGTGGCGGCGGTAATTTTGTATTGTGGCGGCAAAAACGGCAAATGGCGATGCCAATTGCGGGTGACATCGCCATTCGTCGATTCAGGAAGTGATGTTATAGCTGTGTGTTGAAGGTGTAGTGGCCGGCTCCTATATGGTGAATCTCGTTTCCTTTGTGCGATGGCACCACCACAGTGCATCGGGTATTGGCCGGGACGGTTACCGAAAGGGTGAATCGGCTACCGTTGCGCTTCCAGTGGCTTTCGATGCGGCCATACATGGTGTCGTGGTGGGCTTTCACCCATGTGAGGTGTTGCACGGCTGTCGGGGCAATGGTGAACGAGGCAAATCCGGGCTCGTCGGCGCGTATGCCGGCCAGGAACTTATAGTAATATGCGCTGATGAGTGCAAAGGGCAGATGGTTGCGCGAGGCCTTGCCGTTCCAGTTCTCCCACATTGTGGTGGAGTTGTCGCTGAGCATATATGTGAATCCAGGATATTCCGGCTGTGTAGCCACTTGGAATGCCGTTTCAGGGTCGTGCAATGGCAGATAGTTCATTATGGCCGGTGTGCCGAGAAATCCGGTGCCAATGCGGTAATTGTGGGCTTTGAGGTCGGCAATAAGCCCATCGAGCACCCGTTGGCTGATATAGTCGGGTACAAGGCCATATTCGAGAGCCACGGCGCTGGTGGCTTGACGATAGTCGGGTGTGGCAATGGTGCCGAGATACGAGGCCGACGGCACATCGAGGAATTCGCGGTTAAATCCGTCGGTAAATGCCTTTGCACAGCGCAGCAGACTGTCGGCCACTGCATTGTTGCCCACAATGCGGGCCAGGCGTGAGGTGGCAAACAGGCAATAGGCATGTGCGGCTGTGCCATAGTAAGGTGTGCCCTCGGGTGGGGCCATCGAGAAGTCGGGCTTGTCGTATGATGGCGACACCCAATCGCCCAGCACATCGTTGATTATGCACGGATTGCCGTTGAAGGTGCGTTGCGAGCTGTCGAGCAGGAAGCGCTTCATGCATTCCAGATAATCGTTTGCCGGGCGGCTCTCACCGTAGTGGGTGTACAGGTCGCCGGCCACTCGCATCATGGCCGATGGCCATGTGGTGGAGCTTGAAATGTCGTAATTGGTACTTGGCGCCACAGTGGGCAACGAGCCGTTGGGGCTTTGGGAATCGGCAAGGCAACGAAGCCAGTTGGAGTAGAAGTTGGCCATGTCGAAGTTATACATAGCCGCTTCCGAGGCAATGAAGGCGTCGGCAGTCCATCCCTGTTTCTCACGATGCGGGCAATCGGTGGGGATGCTCATATAATTGCTGAGCATCGAATTGATGCTGTTGGCTTGCAGCTGGTTGATGACAGGGTCGCTGCACTCGAAATTGCCGGCGCGCTGCAGGTCGGAGTGCACCGGAATGCTCTCCACGGCGAGCACTTTCACTCCTTCGTCGGCTGTGATACGCACATATTGGAATCCCTTGTAGGAGAAATGGCATTCGAAAGTCTCGTCGTGGGCATCGCCCTTGAGGATGTAGCCATTCTGTTGGCGCACACGGATTTCGCTGTCGAAAAACGAGGCATATTCTTTCACCGGCATCCAAGGATTCCGGCGATAGTCGGGGAGCCATGGCACCAGCACGGTGTCGCTTACCACCTCGCAATATTCCACCATCACTCGCTGGCCTCGGTTGCCGCGTACCTTCACACGAGCCCATCCGGCAAGGTTCACGCCCATGTCGTACACCGTTTCGGTGGCGCTCCGGCTGATGGTTCTTGTCGGCTTAATTCCTTCGAAGCGGCGGATAGGGGGCTGGCACTGGTATTTGAGGCTGGGGTTCCAATCGACCTCGACAGCCGGCTTCCAAGCCGAATCGTCGTAGGCGGCGGTGTCCCATCCGTCGTGTTCCAGGCGTGCATCGTAGATTTCGCCCAGACGGGTGTCGTCGTACACAATGGGGCCACCGGTGGTGCGCCACGAGCCGTCGGTGCCGATGGTGCTCACTGTGCCGTCGGCATATTCGATGCGCAGCAGGGCGATGGCCTTGGGCTGTCCCACCCATTCGCTGCGGCACAGGTTCCATATGTCGTTGCTCAGCGGATTATACTGTCCGCGGCCAATCATCATCCCGATGGCATTGCTGCCCACATTCAACAACGGCAGCACATCGAACGCCTCATAGAGGGTGTGCTTGTTGTAGTAGGTCCAACCCGGGTCGAGCACTTGGTCGCCGATACGGTGACCATTGACGAATGCCTCGTAATAGCCTACGCCGGTAACGTAGAGCATCGCCCTCACCGGCGTCGATTTCACTGTGAATGTGCTGCGCATCAGCGGAGACGGGTCGTAGGCCGGAGTGGTCATGGCGGCAATGTCCCAAATGGTCAAGCTCATGCCGTTGTAGATAGGCCAAATGAACTCCTCGCGGGCCTTTTCCCATGCTTTGCGCTGCTGCCATTCGGTGCGCCACTGTTCGTCGGGCTTTGCCGAAATCCAACGTGCCGGTGCCCAGTCGCCGGCATCGATGGCGCCCATGGCCCATTCGGCTGGCTTGCTCCAGCGCGTCGGCTTCCCGTTCTCGTCCCAGATGCGCACCTTCCAAAAGCATCGGCTGAACGATTTCATAGCTTTGCCGCCATATTCAACGGCAATTTCCGGGCCGTTGCGGCGGCCGCTGTCCCACAGGTCGGGGGTGTCAGCGGCCAGAAGTTCGGGGCTGCTGGCTACCATAACCTGCCATGCACTTTGTGCGGCATTGCGGCTGCTGCTGTTCATCATCCAGCTCAGGCGTGGATTTGGATTGTCGATGCCCAAAGGCGATGTGAGGTATTCGCAACGCAGATTGTCGGCTGTGGCTGCATATGCCGAAATCGCTGTCATTATGATTGCTATCGCAATTAGAATTTTTTTCATGTTGATATTCAGGGGGTTAATTGTTTGCTTTTTGTACTTCGACCTCAATGTAGGGTCTCTATTTGCCTTTTACAACCACAAATATAGCGATTCTTCGGCTATTACTGCAACCCTGCCACACTAAATTGCGGCATTGCCCTATTTCTGTTAAATTCACATAATTTAGGGCTATTGTGCACAGATATCACTATCTTTGTATAATATAGTTGGCACTCAAGTGCACTATGTCTTTAGTATAACAGCCTCTGGCTGCACATTTGCGGTGCATTCCAGGCTTAAAAATTTTTATTGCGTATGAAACGTCTGATTTTCACTCTCATAGCCTCGGTTCTGATGATTGCGGCTTTCGCTAAGGACAAGGCTGAAATCACCTTCAAGACCACCGAACACGACTTCGGTTATATCAAGGAGGACGGTGGCTCGGTGAGCTGCGAATTCGAGTTCACCAACACCGGCAACAAGCCGCTGATAATCATCGAGGCCGTGGCATCGTGCGGCTGCACCAGCCCTGAATATCCCAAGCGCCCGATTGCTCCGGGAAAAAGCGGCGTCATCACCGTTTACTACAACCCAATTGGCCGCCCCGGCGGGTTCAAGAAAGATGTGAAGGTGCGCACCAACGCCGGTTCGGGTCGCACAAAGACTCTTACAATCATTGGCAGCGCTATTCCAGCTAAAGAAGAGAAATGATGAGCATCGGCAAAATTATTCTGGCTGCAGTGGCAGCGTTGGCGGCTTGCTCCGCCTCGGCCCAGGTTACCTGGCTCGAGACCACTCACGACTTCGGCACTTTCGACGAAGACAAGGGGAAGGTGACCTGCACAATGCGTATGGTTAACACCACCTCCGACGATGTGGTGATTCTCAACGTGAAGCCCACTTGCGGATGCACCGCCGGCGACTATCCCAAGAATGCCATCGCTCCGGGCGACACCGCCGTGATTTCGCTCACATACAACCCCTTCGGACGTCCCGGTAAATTCAGTAAAAACGTGATTGTGCGCACCAGCGCCGAGCCGAGGGTGGTACTAACCATTTCCGGTAACGTTATCGGTGCAAAAAACACCGTGAGCACCCTTTACCCATACGAAGTGGGCGACCTCAAGCTGAAAAATATGCTCGTGCCAATGGGAAAAATGGCGAAAGGCACTGTGCGCACTGCTACTGTCTCGGCTTATAATGCCGGTACCGACTCCATCAACATCTCATTCGTCAATCTGCCCAAGCACATCACCGCTATCGCATATCCCGACCGCCTCGGCCCCTCGGACATCGCAGGAATCACCGTTTACTATAACAGCATCAGCCAGAAAATGTGGGGCGCAACCGACGAGTCTTTCGGAATCATCGCCTCCGACGATTCCGAAAGCCGAATTGCACGCGGCGATGTGAACGTAACGGCTACTGTGGTTGATGATTTCAGCAAACTCTCCTCTGAGGATATGAAGAAGGCGCCACAGCTGTCGATATCGAACGAGGCAATCGACCTGGGCGACATCGACACATCTCAGACAAAACCACTGAAATACAAGCTGCAGATTTCCAACCTCGGCACTAATCCGTTGCTGCTGCACCGCATTTACTCCGACAATCCTGCCGTCGACGTCGACAAGCAGGAGGCTTCCATCAAAAAAGGCAAAAACATTACCATTACAGTTACCATTCGCCCTAACGAAATCACTGGAAAAGTAATGAACTCGCATATAACCCTGATTACCAACGATCCCATGCGCACTCTGGCCAATGTGAGAGTGCTGGGGCTCGTAATGCACCAATAATACCATTAATAGCATGGAATTCGACGAACATCATCATCACGACCATCCTGAGAACGACGACCAATATGTCGGACTTACCGTCAACAAAGGCATTGCTCAGCCGCCTATCGTCAACCCTTACCTCACAGTCCGCCGCAAGCGCCGCCAGCTCTCGGCAGGCGAATATGTGGAGGGTATCCTTAAGGGAAACGTGACAATCCTAAGCCAAGCCGTTACGTTGGTTGAGAGCCAAATGCCCGAACATCACGCTCTGGCTCAGGAGGTGATTGCTAAATGTCTGCCTCATGCCGGAAAATCGCGCCGTATAGGCATCACCGGTGTGCCCGGTGCCGGTAAAAGTACTTCTATCGATGCTTTTGGCATCCATGTGCTCAAGGACGGCGGCAAGCTGGCTGTGCTGGCTATCGACCCCAGCAGCGAACGCACAAAGGGCAGCATTCTTGGCGACAAAACCCGCATGGAAAAGTTGGCTGTACACCCTAACGCTTTCATTCGCCCCAGCCCTTCGGCCGGCTCGCTCGGTGGTGTGGCACGTAAGACCCGCGAAACCATAGTGCTATGCGAAGCTGCCGGATACGACAACATTTTCGTTGAAACTGTCGGCGTGGGACAAAGCGAAACAGCTGTGCACTCGATGGTCGACTTCTTCCTGCTGATTCAGCTTGCCGGAACCGGCGACGAGCTGCAGGGCATTAAGCGCGGAATAATGGAGATGGCCGACGGCATAATAATCAACAAGGCCGACGGCGATAACATCCACCGTGCCGAACTTGCCGCAACTCAGTTCCGTAGCGCTCTCCATATATTCCCGTTGCCGCCCAGCGGATGGTCGCCCGAGGTGCTGACTTATTCCGGATACTACGAAATTGGCATTGCCGAGGTGTGGGAGATGATTGGCCGATACTTCGATTTCGTTACCAAAAACGGATATTTCGAACAGCGCCGTCAGGAACAGGAGAAATACTGGATGTACGAATCAATCAACGAGGCACTCAAAGCCCACTTCTACAACAACGAGACCATCGACGATATGCTGAAGGTGAAGGAGCAGCTGGTGCTCAACAGCAAGCAAAGCTCGTTCATGGCCGCAAACGATGTGCTCGACTACTATTTCAACAAACGATAATTCATTTATATAAATAATGTAAGTCCTATGAGACCAAAATCGATTATTGCCATGTGTGCCATTGCTCCCATGATTGCATCGTGCGTTGGCAACAAGCCTATCGCATATCCCGACGCCGCGCGTCAGGACATTTCCGACGACTATTTCGGCACCACAGTGCCCGACCCCTACCGCTGGCTCGAAAACGACACCTCGACGCAAACCGCTGCCTGGGTGGAGGCTGAAAATGCCATCACCAACGATTATCTGGCACAGATTCCGTTCCGTGAGGCGTTGAAACAACGCATGACCGAACTCCAGGACTACGAGAAAATTGGTCTGCCATTCAAGAAATACGGAAAATACTACTCCTACCGTAACTCCGGCCTGCAGAACCAGAGCGTGCTATATGTGCAGGATTCGCTCGACGGTGAGGCCCGATTGCTGCTCGACCCAAACACCCTCTCCGACGATGGCACCGTGGCGCTGCAAAACGTAAACTTCTCGCACGACGGCCGTTACATGGCCTATGTGATTTCGCGTAGCGGAAGCGACTGGAACGAGATTTTCGTCATCGACCTCACCACCGGAAAACAGCTCGACGACCACATTGTATGGGCTAAATTCACCGATGCACAATGGCTGGGCGATGGTTTCTTCTACAGCGCTTACGACGCTCCTTCCGACGGAAAGGAACTCTCTGCCAAAAACGAGTTCCAGAAGGTGTATTACCACAAAATCGGCACTCCACAGTCGGCCGACCGTCTGGAATACATGAACCCAAAATTCCCGCTCCGTTTCTACAGCGTGGGCGTGAGCGAAGATGAAACTTATATGGTGCTCGTGGAAAGCGAAGGCCATGGCAACAACCTTTATGTGAAGGATTTGCGCCGCCCCGGTTCCGACTACGTGCTGGTGCACGACAACATCAAGGACGAATTCTATGCCATCGGAAATGTGGGCTCGCGAATATTCTGTCTCACCAACTCGGATGCACCTATGCGCAAGGTGGTGTGCATCGACCTTGACAACCTCAAGAAAGGAGAATGGACAACCCTCGTGCCCGAGGACAAGAGCGTGATTGCCGACGCCCAACTTGCAGCCGACAAATTGCTGATTACCTACGAGAAAGATGCTGCAAGCCATCCGATGCTTTTCGGCCTCGACGGCACTCGGATAAAGGAAATAGAGCTGCCTACGCTTGGAAGCGCTTACTTTGTGTGCGACAAGGACGACCCCGAGGCGTTCTTCAGCATCACATCGTTCACAATGCCATCTACCATTTATCGCTACGATGTGAGTTCCGACACCAGCTCGCTGCTCCGCTCTCCGAAAACTGCCTTTAACCCCGACGAGTTCACCACCGAACAGGTTACATACAAATCGGCCGACGGTACCGAGGTGAAGATGTTCCTCACCTACCGCAAGGACCTCAAGCGCAACGGCAAGAATCCGGTGATGCTTTACGGTTACGGTGGTTTCAACATTTCGCTCAACCCATCGTTCAGTGCCATCAGAATCCCGTTTATCGAAAATGGCGGCATCTTTGCAATGGCCAATCTGCGTGGCGGCGGCGAATATGGCGAAGAGTGGCATCAAGCCGGCACAAAGATGAACAAGCAGAACGTGTTCGACGATTTCATCGCCGCTGCCGAATACCTCGTGGCTAACAATTACACATCGCCTGAGCACATCGCCATAAATGGCGGCTCAAACGGCGGACTGCTGGTGGGAGCTGTTGTCAACCAGCGTCCCGACCTCTTCCGCGTGGCTGTGCCGCAAGTGGGCGTGATGGATATGCTCCGTTACCACAAATTCACCATCGGTTGGAACTGGGCAGGCGACTATGGCACCAGCGACGACTCGCCGGAGATGTTCAAATATCTATTGGCTTATTCTCCGTTGCACAACATCAAGAACGACGGCACTCGGTATCCCGCTATTCTCGTCACCACTGCCGACCACGACGACCGTGTGGTGCCCGCTCACTCGTTCAAGTATGCCGCTACTTTGCAATACTCCAACACCGGCAACCGCCCGAAGCTTATCCGCATCGACAGCAAAGCCGGACACGGTGGGGGCAAACCTATGGCAAAGATTATCGAGGAATACTCAGATATATACTCTTTCGTGATGTATAACCTCGGAGTGGAATACAAAAAGCCCTGACCCGACACTAAAGTTGGATTAGGTGTCTGTCGGCACGGCGTTTAGCCGACGCATCTGCCATTTCAGCCCGCCCATTACTATACGGTAACCGGCGGGCTGTTAATTATGCTGAAATCATTGATTTTTGCGGAAAATATTGTAACTTCGTGCTGTATTAACCGATTGAGGCCTCGCACGCTAATCCATGAGCCGATACAAGTGATACGATTCTTGTGATAACCAATTGAATAATAGATAAATATCTTATTATTTCCAATAACAAAACTAAACTAAGACAACCGACATGATTAAGAAACTCATGCTTTCAGCAGCAGCGCTGACCTGTGTGTTGTGTGCATCGGTACCTGCACATGGCGCCACCCACATCACATCCAAGTGGGCCGACGAAGTTGATGTGAACAACGTTCGCGGCGAGTATCCGCGTCCTACCATGGTTCGCGGCGAATGGAAAAACCTTAACGGCGAATGGGACTATGCAATCCGCCCACGCGGCGAGCAGGCTCCAGCCTCGATGGATGGCAAAATCATCGTGCCGTTCTGCCCCGAATCGGCTCTCTCCGGTGTTGAAAAGAGAGTAGGTGAGGAAAACGAACTCTGGTATAAGCGCACTTTCACTGTGCCGGCCAACTGGAAAGGAAAGGATGTGATTCTGCATTTCGGTGCCGTTGACTGGAAAACCGACGTGTGGGTTAACGGTATCAAGGTGGGTAGCCACACTGGCGGTTACACTCCATTCTATTTCAATATCACCCCGGCGCTGGTTAAGGGCAACAACACTCTGGAGCTGCGCGTGTGGGACCCCACCGACAAGGCCGGACAGCCTCGTGGAAAGCAGGTGAGCGACCCTAACGGCATATGGTATACTCCCGTTACCGGTATATGGCAGACAGTGTGGCTCGAGCCGGTGGCTGCCACCCATATTGAATCGGTGCGCAACACTCCATGCCTCGACAGCAAAAGCCTTACTGTGGATGTGAAGGCTTCGTGCCCGTGCCCCGGAATAGTGGCCGAGGTAAAGGTGCTCGACGGCGGCAAGGTGGTTGCCTCTGGCAAGGCTCTCAATGGCCAGGCCGTGAGCGTGCAGATGCCTGCCGACGTGAAGCTCTGGAGCCCCGACGCTCCGAACCTCTACGACCTGGAAATATCCATCGTGAAGGACGGCAAGACCCTCGACACAGTGAAGAGCTACTTTGCTATGCGCAAATTCTCGAAGAAAATGTCGGAAGCAGGTGTTGAAGTGCTTCAGCTCAACAACAAGAACATATTCCACTTTGGTCCGCTCGACCAAGGCTGGTGGCCCGACGGCCTCTACACTGCTCCTACCTACGAGGCTATGGTGTACGACATCGACA
>JBJEKE010000018.1:0-5925 GCA_051878475.1 Muribaculaceae bacterium
CTCGATATGGTCGATAAGAGTGATGTCGGGCAATCCCGAGGGGTTGTGCACCTCAATCACATTGCCTTTCTTGTCGTAAACCTTGTAGGATACGTTTGGCACTGTGGTGATTACATTCATGTCGAATTCGCGGTCGAGGCGCTCCTGTACAATTTCCATGTGCAGCAGCCCGAGGAAACCACATCGGAATCCGAATCCGAGAGCCACCGACGATTCGGGCTGGAATGTCAGCGATGCGTCGTTGAGTTGCAGCTTTTCGAGCGATGAACGGAGGTTTTCAAAGTCTTCAGTCTCAATTGGATACACTCCGGCAAACACCATTGGCTTTACTTCTTCAAAGCCGGATATTGCCGACGAACATGGGTTTGCCACATGGGTGATGGTATCGCCCACCTTTACTTCGCGTGAGGTCTTGATACCGGAGATTATGTAGCCCACATTTCCCGCCGAGATTTCCTTTCGCGGTTGCATGTCGAGCTTAAGTATGCCTATCTCGTCGGCATGGTATTCCTTGCCGGTGTTGACGAACTTCACATAGTCATCGGTGTGCAGTGTCCCGTTTACCACCTTGAAATAAGCGATGATTCCGCGGAATGGGTTGAACACAGAGTCGAAGATGAGAGCCTGCAGCGGAGCATCGGGCGAGCCTTTGGGCATAGGCACTCGCTCAACGATGGCTTCAAGAATCTCAGGCACTCCGATGCCGGTCTTTCCGCTGGCGCGGATAATGTCGGCGCGGTCGCAACCTATGAGGTCGATAATCTGGTCCTCAACCTCATCGGGGTTTGCGCTGGCAAGGTCAACCTTGTTGACCACCGGAATGATTTCCAGGTTATGGTCGATTGCCATATATAGGTTCGAGATGGTCTGTGCCTGGATACCCTGAGAAGCGTCGACAATAAGCAACGCACCCTCGCAAGCGGCAATCGAGCGGGAAACCTCGTATGAAAAGTCAACGTGTCCCGGGGTGTCGATAAGATTGAGAGTATATTCTTCGCCTTTGTAGTTATATGCCATTTGGATGGCGTGGCTCTTAATGGTAATGCCACGCTCGCGTTCAAGGTCCATATCGTCGAGCACCTGGTCCTGCAGGTCTTTTCCGCCAACGGTGTTGGTGTATTCGAGCAATCGGTCGGCCAGGGTGCTTTTGCCGTGGTCGATGTGAGCAATGATGCAGAAATTGCGAATATGGTTCATCAATGAATTGTTTTCGAAAATTTGGTGCAAAAATACAAAAAAAATCGCTTATGATGAAGCAATATATATAAATATGTGTTTGGCAATTCCGCTTATTATGACGATTATAATGACGATTTGTTGAGGTTGTGTGTCAGTAAGGGCATTTCACCATCAGCCCGTCGTAGGCAAGGTGCACGTTGTCGGGAAGTTGGCGTTCAATGTCGGCATGAAGTCCAATGTCGTGGCTCATGTGGGTGAGGTAAGCCACACGAGGCTTGATCCTTTTGATTGCGTCGAGCGATTCGGCCAGCGACATGTGCGACATATGTTGCTGGTGTCGAAGTGCGTTGATAACTAGGGTGTCGATGTTGTGAAGGTCGGTAAAAGAGTTTTCAGGGATGCTTTTGGCGTCGGTGATATATGCCATATGTCCGATTCTGAAGCCGAGGATAGGCAGTTTGTAGTGCCAAATAAGTATTGGCAGCACATCAATGCCGCCGATGCTGAATTTGCTGTAAGGCTTAATGTCGCGCAGGTCAAGCTTGGGCACACCGGGATACAGATGTTCCTTGAAGCAGTAGGGCAGACGGGTTCGTATGTCGTGGGCAACGTCGTCCTTGCAATAGATTGGGAAGTCGGCATCGAAGCTGTATGGACGGATGTCATCGATTCCTCCCACATGGTCGTAATGGCTGTGTGTAAGCAGAAGCGCATCGATGTGATAGTTGGAGGCGCGGAGCATCTGTTCTCGGAAGTCGGGCCCGCAATCGATGAGTATAGATATGCCTTTCACTCGGATTATTGCCGAAGCTCGGAGCCGACGGTCGTGCGGGTCGGCCGATGTGCAAGTGTCGCATCGGCAACCTATAACCGGCACTCCGGTTGATGTCCCAGTTCCCAGAAATTCTATTTCCATGATTCTTTATCTGCGGAATCGCGTCAGTAAGCCATCTTCAAAAATCAGATACACGCCGTTTTCGTAGAGCCAATATTCCTGGAGCCCGTTGTACGTGGGACGTTTGGTGACATCCTGTGGCGCCCCAATCGACAGACGGCACTCCTCACGCGTCATGTCGGCTTTTATCTGGCAACGCTTTATAAGCTCCCAGTTTTCGTCGGAGATGTCAGGATATTGCTTGTGCGGATCGTTATAGCTGAATGTATTGCTGAACAGGCGGCTGCTGACCGAATTCTCAAGTGTTGCTATAAATGAGAATGCCATTTTGCCTTTATACTCGAAACGGATTCGGAACGAGTATACCTTGTTGCCTGGTTCCACTTGAAGAATCTTCACGCGTTCGTATTTGTAGCCCTGAATCAGCTCATTGTTCACATTATACCAGCCCGAAGTGGTTATGTAGGCCTCTTTGTTGCGCAGCAGACTGTCGGCATGGATAATCATGTCGCAGTCGGTTAGGAATGGCACGGTGAGCCGGTGGTTCATGTCGGCAATGTCGCGCTCCGATTTTCCTGTATTATAATTGTAACGGTTGCCTTCGGCATCGAAAAATGTCAATGTCACGGTGTATCCCAAGCCAAGCATGTTCTCGTTGCGTGCCCCGTCGAATTTCACCACTTTTCCCTCAAGGTTTGTGGTGTCGGCAGGCAGATTGTCGGTTTGTAGAACAAGGCGGAACTGGTTGTCGTTGATATAGAATTGCTTTCCGCGATACCATTGGTTGAATGGTGCGGTGCAAAGACTGTCGATTGCAGTTTCCGGACCTTCCTTGATTTGCGCGCCGGAATTCCGCACGTCTTTGTCTGTTATCTTGCGGGTGCTCTCAACTCCGGTGAAGCAGCTGCATAGCGATGTGAGCATCAATGTATATGCGGCAATTATGGTGATATTATGTCGAAAAGACTTCAAAACGGTGATAGTTATTTGTTTTTTCTGCAAATGTAGTGAAAACTGCTGGTTTTGCGCCCAAACGATAGCCTCCTTTTCATTTTGTTAAGCTAAGTTATATGTTTTGATTCATCAAATGGCGCTTCGTTGGCAAGTTTCAGTTTCATTGTGGCGGTTTTGGCATAATAATCGCTCAATTTGCACTATCTTTAAATGAGATTTAAATAAGATAGGCTGCATCTCGGCATAACAAACATAAACGTTGTTTCTGTTTGGTTCTGCGCTCGATTTGCACTATCTTTGCAGTCGCATTCCTGAAAACGGAAGATAAAGGGCCTGCGCCGACGTTTAATCATTAAGATAAATCACTTATTTTTTAATATGATAGCAGTTACAAATCTTGGTATGCAATTTGGAAAGAGAATTCTCTTTCAGGAAGTGAATCTTAAATTCACTCCGGGCAATTGCTATGGTATAATCGGTGCTAACGGTGCCGGAAAAAGTACGCTGATGCGAATTCTCTCGGGGCAGCTCCAACCTACACATGGCTCGGTGGCTCAAGGCCCGGGCGAGCGTATGTCAGTCCTGAGTCAGGACCACTTTGAGTTCGACGAGTGCACCGTAATGGACACTGTGCTCCAGGGCCACACTGTGCTTTGGGACATAATGAAGGAAAAAGATGCAATATATGCCAAGGCCGATTTTACCGATGCCGATGGTATCCGTGCTTCGGAACTTGAGGAACGCTTTGCCGAACTCGAGGGCTGGAATGCTGAAAGCGATGCTGCGATGCTGCTGAGTGGTCTTGGAATTAAGGAAGACAAGCACTATAACCTTATGAAGGACATGAGCGGTAAGGAAAAGGTGCGTGTGCTGCTGGCTAAGGCTCTTTTCGGCAACCCTGACAACCTTCTGCTCGACGAGCCTACCAACGACCTTGACCTCGACACAGTGGCTTGGCTTGAGGATTATCTGTCGAAATGCGAAAACACAGTGCTTGTGGTGTCGCACGACCGACATTTCCTCGATGCTGTGAGCACCCACACTCTCGATATCGATTATAACAAGATACAACTCTTTGCTGGAAACTATAGCTTCTGGTATCAGTCGAGCCAATTGGCTCTGCGTCAGCAGCAACAGGCCAACAAGAAAGCTGAGGAAAAACGTAAGGAGCTCCTTGAATTCATCCAGCGGTTCAGTGCCAATGTTGCCAAGTCGAAACAGACCACAAGCCGAAAGAAGATGCTCGAGAAACTCAATGTCGAGGAAATCCAACCATCGTCGCGACGCTATCCGGGTATCATCCTCACCCCCAACCGCGAGCCGGGCAACAAAATTCTGGAGGTTAAAGGTCTCAGTGCCAGTGTCGACGGCAAGGTGCTTTTCCGCGATGTTAACTTCCAGGTTGAGAAGTGGGACAAGGTGGTGTTCCTTAGCCGCGACCCTCGCGCAATGACTGCATTCTTCGAAATCATCAACGGCAATATGAAACCTGATGCCGGAACATACGAATGGGGGCAGACCATCACCACGGCTTATCTGCCACTCGACAACACCTCATTCTTCAACACCGACATGAACTTGGTCGACTGGCTTGGGCAGTACAGCTCCGACACCAGCGAAATATATATAAAAGGATTTCTCGGCAAAATGCTTTTCTCGGGCGAGGAGGTGCTAAAAAAAGCTTCCGTGCTTTCCGGTGGCGAGAAAATACGCTGCATGATTGCCCGGATGATGATGACCGATGCCAACACCCTGATTCTTGATTCGCCCACCAACCATCTCGACCTCGAATCGATTCAGGCATTTAACAACACCCTTCAGACGTTCAAGGGCAACATTCTTATGGCCTCGCACGACCACGAATTCATCCAGACAGTGGCTACTCGCATAATCGAACTCACTCCTAACGGAATCATCGACAAGATGATGGATTACGATGATTACATAACCGACGAACGTGTGATGGAAGCCCGTCAACGACTCTATAAAGACTAAAAATAATGTAACAATACTAATATTTGAGTAATTATGGTAAAGCATATTGTAACATTCAAACTCACCGGCACTGCCGACGAACGCCGTCAGGTTGCCGAACAATTCAAAGAGGCATTGCTGAAACTACCTCATGCAATCGATGTGCTTGAGAGCATCGAAGTGGGCATCAACGAAAACCCGGCCGAATCGTGGGATGTGGTTCTCACCGCTATCGTCCCGACTATGGCCGACGTTGAAGTGTATGCCAAGCATCCGGCACATGTGGCCGCAGCTGGATTGCTTGCCGGACATAAGGAGATGCGCGCTTGCGTGGATTATCAGTGCTGACTCTTATCTAAATTTTTGAAAAAAACATCGTTATAGATAGGCTATTTCAAAAATTATTGCGATATTTGCAAGCAATTAAGCAATTAGCCTGAGGATGTAATTCCATAGGGTTGATTTTTGTGCTTTATTTTTTAGATATTAACTACAATAAATAATAACGAAAGAAATGACTAAAGCAGACATTGTAAACGAAATTGCCAAGTCAACAGGTATCGACAAGGCCGACGTTCTTAAGACAGTTGAATGTTTCATGGATATCGTAAAGGATTCTTTAGCCCATGACAAGAATGTTTATCTTCGTGGATTTGGCAGTTTCATTGTAAAGACCCGTTCGCAAAAAACAGCTCGCAATATTTCCAAGAATACAACCATCATTATTCCTGAGCATAAAATCCCGGCATTCAAGCCTGCCAAGGTGTTCATGGAAGAAGTTAAGTGATTTATGAACAACATTTATTTACTAATCAAATAATTCTATAAAACGATGCCAAGCGGAAAGAAAAGAAAAGGCCATAAGATGGCTACGCACAAGCGCAAAAAAAGACTTAGAAAGAATCGTCATAAGAAGAAATAAT
>JBJEKE010000019.1:0-5923 GCA_051878475.1 Muribaculaceae bacterium
GTTTTATGAAATTGGATTTTTCAAACCAAGATAAATCACGTAATTTTGCAAGTTAGAACAAATACAGAATCTCAAGCGTGAAAACTAAAAAGAATATAGCCATCTTGGGAAGCACAGGTTCGATTGGGACACAGACGCTCGACATCATAGCCGAATACCCCGACCGATTCCATGCTTTTTTGCTTACAGCAAACCGCAACGTGGCGTTGCTCACCGAACAGGCCCTGCGCTTCGAGCCGGAATACGTAATCATTGCCGACGAAAGCAAATATGCCGAGCTCAGCGCCAACCTTAAAGACACTCACACAAAGGTGCTTGGCGGTGCAAAAGCCATTGCCGATGCCATGAGCATTGCCGACATCGACATGGTGGTTACTGCAATGGTGGGATACAGCGGTCTGGAACCGACAATCGAGGCAATAAAGCACGGCAAGGACATAGCCCTTTCGAACAAGGAAACCCTGGTGGTGGCCGGCGCGCTCATTACATCGCTTCAACGCAAATCGGCGACAAAGATATATCCGGTCGATTCGGAACATTCGGCAATATTCCAATGTCTTGCCGGAGAAACCCACGAATCAATAAGGAAACTCATTCTCACTGCCTCCGGAGGTCCGTTCCGCACTTTCACAAAGAGCCAAATTGAGAAAGTAAGCGTGGCCGATGCGCTCAATCACCCAAACTGGAAGATGGGCGCCAAAGTTACCATCGATTCGGCTTCGATGATGAACAAGGGGTTCGAAATAATGGAAGCCAAATGGCTGTTCGACGTCGATGCAAGCGACATCGAGGTGGTGGTGCACCCTCAATCGATAATTCATTCAATGGTGGAGTTTGTCGACGGTTCGGTTAAGGCTCAGCTCGGACTGCCCGACATGCATCTGCCCATTCGCTATGCACTCGGCTGCCGCGAACGTCTGGCTACCGACTCACGTAAGCTCACAGTGGATGACTATATGAACCTCACCTTCGAACGTCCCGACCTCGACCGCTTTCCTATGCTTGCAATGGCCTACGAAGCCATTAACCGTGGGGGGAACATCCCGTGCGCTCTCAATGCCGCCAACGAAATAGCCGTTGCAGCATTACTCGGCGAGAAAATCCGATTTGTCGACATTCCAAGATATGTGAGGAAGGCAATCGACAGCGTACACTTCATTGAAAGCCCCACATACGACGATCTTATAGCAACAAACAGCGAAATCAGGGCTTACACATCTACAATCATTAAATAAACATCGACACTAAAAATGGAAACTTTTCTTATAAAAGCACTTCAGCTGATGCTCGCACTCGCAATATTGGTGACAATACATGAGTTTGGGCACTATATATTTGCACGCATTTTCGGCGTGAAAGTAGAAAAATTTTATCTGTTCTTCGACCCTTGGTTCTCATTATATAAATATAAGCCTAAAAAGGCAGCCAATGCCGACCCAGACAAATCGACATGGCGCGACACTGAATACGGCATTGGATGGCTACCGTTGGGCGGATATGTTAAGATAGCCGGAATGATTGACGAATCGATGGACAAAGAACAGATGGCACAGCCGGTTAAGCCATGGGAATTCCGAGCAAAGCCAGCATATCAGCGTCTGCTTATAATGATTGCCGGAGTGCTCTTCAATTTTATTCTTGCAATGGCTATATATGCCG
Organism: Muribaculaceae bacterium; assembly: GCA_051878475.1. Taxonomy (GTDB): domain Bacteria; phylum Bacteroidota; class Bacteroidia; order Bacteroidales; family Muribaculaceae; genus SFRY01. Next base: position 1,660 of record JBJEKE010000019.1, read on the forward strand.
GAGTGGTTTACCATTGGGGCGAATCGTATGTGCTCTTCAAGGATGCCACCGCAGGAATGGCATATTGCGAATCGGCCCACTCCATTGGCTTCGTTGACGGCGACATCCCATTGGCAGCCGACAGCGAACAGCTCGACTATCTCACAGGCGACAACATAATGAAAATGGTAACCGCCAAGGAAGTAACTGTGATGCGCAACGATTCGATTGTGACAATTCCGATACCCGAGGGCTTCGCGCTGAAGGCCAACAAGGAAATTGAAGAATCGAAAAGCTTTTTCATGACCTACCGCATGCCTGTGGTGGTGCTCAGCACCGAAAACGGCATGGGTGCATCCAAGGCAGGCTTACAGGAAGGCGACGCAATAATGTCGGTTAACGGTATTGCCACCCCCTCATTCGACCTATTCTCAAAAGAGCTGAACAGCCACAAAGGCACCACTGCAACTATTACTTTCAAGCGCAACGGCACGGTGGAGAATGCACAGGTTGAGATTAACGAAAACGGCAAGATTGGCGTAGCACTGCAAAGCATCGACAAGATTTATCCTGTTCAATACAAGAAATACGGCCTGTTGGAATCGATACCGCGCGGAGTGGTTCTTGGAGTGGAAAAGCTGAAGAGCTACGTATCGCAGATGAAACTGGTATTCACAAAAGAAGGAGCACAGAGCCTTGGTGGGTTTGGAGCCATCGGCAGTGTATTCCCCGACAAATGGGATTGGTTCGGATTCTGGAACATCACCGCATTTCTGTCGGTTATCCTCGCATTCATGAACATTCTGCCCATTCCGGCCCTCGACGGCGGACACGTGTTGTTCCTGATTGTTGAAATCGTCAGCGGCCGCAAACTCAGCGACAAATTCCTTGAATATGCTCAGATTACCGGTATGATTCTGTTGTTTGCCCTTCTGATCTATGCCAACGGCAACGACATTTACCGGTTCTTAATAAAATAAGCGAATGCAATATAAACAAATAACATTGAAACGGGGCAAGGAGGAATCACTCGACCGATTCCATCCTTGGGTATTCTCGGGAGCCATAGCACATGCCGATGAAGAAATTGAGGAGGGAGACATTGTATCGGTATATGCCAACAACGGCCGCCATATTGGCAACGGACATTTCCAGATTGGCAGCATCATGGTGCGAATACTCACTTTCTCCGACACCGATATCGACTCCGATTTCTTCTTCAACCGGCTGAACGAAGCGCTTGAAGTACGTAAGGCCCTCGGACTGATTCGTCCCGAAAACAATGCCTTCCGTCTGGTACACGGCGAGGGCGATTTTCTGCCCGGTCTGGTGGTTGACATCTACGGCAACACCGCCGTTCTGCAGGCCCATTCACCCGGCATGCACTTCGCCCGCAACATTTTTGCCGAGGCGCTGGTAAAGCTGCCCGGAATCGGCATAAAGAACGTTTACTATAAATCGGAGACCACCCTACCCTACAAAGCACATCTCGATGCCCAAAACGATTATCTCATTGGCCAGTTCGAGACCAACGTTGCCATGGAGAACGGGCTTAAGTTCCACTCCGACTGGCTGAAAGGACAGAAAACCGGATTTTTCGTCGACCAACGCGACAACCGGGCTCTTCTTGAGAAATATGCCCACGGCCGTAAAGTGCTCAACATGTTCTGCTACACTGGAGGCTTCTCGTTCTACGCCATGCGCGGCGGTGCCACACTGGTGCATTCAGTCGACAGCTCGTCGAAGGCTATCCAGCTCACCCGTAACAATGTGGAGCTGAATTTCCCGGGCGACAACCGCCACGAGGCATTTGCCGAGGATGCTTTCAAGTATCTCGACGATATGCCAACCGACGCTTACGACCTAATCATCCTTGATCCTCCAGCATTTGCCAAGCACAAAAGCGCTTTGAAGAATGCCCTTATCGGATACAAGAAGCTCAATGCCAAGGCATTCGACAAAATCAAGCCCGGAGGCATACTGTTCACCTTCTCCTGTTCGCAGGCTGTGTCGCGCGAGCAATTCAGGCTGGCAGTGTTCAGTGCAGCAGCTATGTCGCGCCGCAAAGTGCGTATCATGCATCAGCTAACCCAACCTGCCGACCACCCCATTAACATTTATCACCCTGAAGGCGAATATTTGAAGGGATTGGTTCTATACGTTGAATAAACTATAATTACGAAATATGAAAAAAGGAATATTATTTGCAACTATCATTGCATTATCATCGTTTGACATGGCTACTGCAGCAACCTTCAACTATCATGTCGACCGCTTTGCCGACATCGAGGTGCTCCGTTACGAAGTGCCCGGATTCGACGAACTGTCGCTCAATCAGAAGAAACTTGTGTATTACCTCACCGAGGCAGCTCTCGAGGGTCGCGACATCCTATTCGACCAAAACGGCAGCAATAACCTTGCCATCCGCCAATTACTCGAGAAAATATACGTTAATTACAAAGGCGACAAGAATTCAAAGGAGTTCAAGGCATTTGAGAAATATCTTAAGCAGGTATGGTTTGGCAATGGCATACATCACCATTACTCTACCGACAAGTTTGTACCCGAATTCAGCAAGGCATTTTTCCTTGACGAAGTGCGCAAACTCAAGGAAAAGCCCGAGGCAGTACGCACCAAGGCTGCTCTCGACGAAACAGTTAAAACCATCTTCGACCCGCAGTACCGAGCTAAACGCGTCAACCAGGCTGCCGGTGAGGACTTGATTGTAACTTCGGCCAACAACCTTTACGAGGGCGTCACTCAAAATGAGGTTGAAGAATACTACGCATCGCTTAAGAAGCCCAACGACCCACACCCCATTTCTTACGGCTTGAACGCCAAGGTAGTGAAAAAGGACGGAAAGGTTGAAGAAGAGGTTTACTGCGTTGGCGGCCTCTATTCAAAAGCCATCAAGCGCATTATCTATTGGCTTGACAAGGCTGCCGGAGTGGCTGAAAACGACGTTCAGCGCCGCACTATCCAGAAACTTATCGACTACTATATCAGCGGCAACCTGAAATCGTTCGACGACTACTCTATTATGTGGGTAGAAGACACCAAGAGCCGCGTTGACTTTATCAACGGCTTCATTGAGTCGTATGGCGACCCGCTCGGAATGACCGGCGCATGGGAATCGATTGTCAACTTCAAGAACGAGAGCGCATCGCACCGCACCGAGGTGCTTAGCAGCAATGCAAAATGGTTTGAAGAACACTCGCCCGTCGATGCCCGTTTCAAGAAAGATGAAGTGAAAGGAGTATCGGCCAAGGTTATCACAGCCTGTATCCTTGCCGGCGACTCTTACCCGGCCACTCCTATTGGCATCAACCTGCCTAACGCAAACTGGATTCGTGCCGAGCATGGTTCGAAGTCGGTAACTATCGAAAACATCACCGACGCCTACGACAAAGCATCGCACGGCAACGGTTTCAACGAGGAATTCGTTCTTGAACAAGCCGACCGCAATCTGCTCGACAAATATCTCTTCATCACCGACAACCTACACACCGACCTCCACGAATGCCTCGGACATGGCTCTGGCAAACTGCTTCCGGGCGTTGACCCCGATGCGCTGAAGGAGCATGGCTCGACTCTCGAGGAAACCCGAGCCGACCTATTCGCGCTCTACTATCTTGCCGACCCGAAACTCGTTGACCTCGGTCTACTCGACAATCCAAATGCCTATAAGGCTGAATATTACAAATATATGCTTAACGGCCTAATGACCCAACTTATGCGCATCGAGCCTGGAAAGGACATCGAAGAAGCCCACATGCGTAACCGCAAGCTCATTGCTGAATGGGCCATGGAGCATGGGAAGAAGGAAAACGTGGTGGAACTGGTAAAGAAAGACGGCAAGACTTACCTGAAAATCAACGACTACACAAAACTGCGCGGGCTCTTTGGCGAATTACTGAGCGAAATACAACGCATCAAGTCGGAAGGCGACTACAATGCCGGACGCGAACTCGTTGAAAGATATGCTGTGAAAGTCGACCAATCGCTCCACCAGGAGATTCTCGACCGCTACTCGAAACTCGACATTGCACCTTACAAAGGCTTCGTCAACCCTGTATACAAACCGGTATACGACAACGCCGGCAACATCACCGACGTCAAGATTGACTACACCGAGGGCTATGTTGACCAGATGCTCCGTTATGCTCGCTATTATTCTCCTCTGACAAAATAATCCTGGCACTAATATTAACCGACAGAAGCCATGGCCATGCGTATTTTGGCCGTGGCTTCTTGTATCGGCACTTTTGTTTCACTATTTTTGTAT
>JBJEKE010000020.1:0-5922 GCA_051878475.1 Muribaculaceae bacterium
CGGATTTCAGATTCACCAATCTCCACTGGAGCAAATTCCAGCCGCACTGTGAACCGCAGCGGCCCATTGTCGAGCACCTCATAGTTCGAATAGCATTTCGGATACACAATCTCGCCATCAACAATCAGCGCATCGGTTCCACAGCCTAAAGTTGGACCCACTCGATAACAGTCCATACCGTTGCCATGGTCGACGTGATACGACACTGCATTGCTCACGTCGTCGGCCACACCGCCCTGGCCTACCTTGCGCAACTTGGCGCACACCGAGGCAACCTCTTTATCAAGGGCAAGAGCATAACGTTGCTCGATAACCAACTCTGCCGACCGCTTGTTAAGCACATCGTAGCCCCAAGCACGCTCGCCACTTCGCTGCAATGCCGGGCCGTAGCATCGAAATGCCACAAGGTCGTTTTCCCATGCAATGTCGTCGACACGTTCGGGATATTGGCGGCCATACACTTTTGGTGCATAAGGCTTGGGAGTGCCTTTGGTGACATAAAAGCACCGTTTGCCACGCGCACCTACCGACACCGCGAAAATCAGTTTGCCATCGTGAGTTGTTTGGCTCACGATTTCATTGCCGTTACTGTCGGTCACCAAATAGCTATCGCCCGTTCCTTCGAGGCGGCTAAGCTTTGAGATGTCGATTTCCACCATTTCGTCGCTACGTTCGGCTGTGAGCGGATTATTGACTGTCACGGTAACCCTTTCGGCCGACATCAACAACAAATTCACTGAAATCAGCCATAATGCTGTAAAGAATCTGGTCATGAGTAAAAAGATATGATATTAAATGATATTATTCCGAATAAGTTCGGCAAGCGACAGCCCCTTGAGATCCTTGGGCGAAAGAAGCATTTCCGAAGCTGCAATGGGCCATTCTATTGCGAGCTCCGGGTCGTCGAATCGCAACGTATGCTCGCTTTGCGGTGCATACACATTGTCGACCTTATACTGGAACTGTGCAGTTTCGCTCAGCACCACAAACCCATGGGCAAATCGGCGTGGAATGAACAGCTGACGCCCATTATCAGCACTAAGCTCCACCATCAGGTGCTTGCCAAACGTGGCCGAGTCACGACGCAAGTCGACGACAACATCGATAACCTTACCCTGTGAAACTCTCACGAGCTTGGCCTGCGACCACTCGCCTCCCTGGAAATGGAGCCCGCGCAACACACCGCGCGACGACACCGACTCGTTGTCCTGCACAAATTTCACCGGGCCAATATGCTCCTGAAATTCTGCCAGCTTGAACACCTCGCTGAAATAACCTCGCGCATCGCCAAACCTCACCGGCTCAACCACATACACGCCTTGTATATACTGTTCTATGAATTTCATATTCAAATGTTTATCTTATGCAAAGATAGTGCAAACGAGCGCAGATAATGCCAAGCTTGCTTGAGCATTTTATGCCGAGTGCAGCCTATCTTATGCAAAGATAGTGCAAACGAGTGGCAAAAGCACAGAAAATCGTTATATTTGCAATGTCATTAAAAATTAGACTAATATGTCCAACGTTATTATATTCGACGAGAAGGCAGTGCGCGATAATCTGCTGCCTATCACCTACACACGTCCGGTGTGCGAAATAAGAGTGGGTATACTCACAATCATCGACAAATGGCGCCACGAATTGCCCGACTGCTCGTTCTCCTACCTCACCGAGCCGTATCTTCAGGATAAGTTCAAAGTCACCATCACCGACAACAACCTGTTCATTGCCGGACACGTTCTGCCCGACGATAACCTTGTGGCTGCAATTTCCGGTCTTGCTCATGGCGAAGCTATCACTGCCGACGGCGACACCATTGCATTCAACGGCTCGCTCGACGACTTTATGTCAAAACGATATGCCAAGGCCACTGAATATACTGCCGAAACCACCCAGATTCGGTTCCTTTACGACATATTCCTGCTTAACGGCAAGGCACTGGAGCAAGATTTCCACAAAATCACCGCGCACCGCGCTTCGCAACGTCTCAGCGACACCAACACCATTATCGGCAACCCTCTTTATCCCGACGGAACATCAAAAATCTTCATTGAAGAAGGCGCATCGGTTGAAGGCACCTACCTGAATGTGAAAAACGGCCCGATATATATAGGTAAAGATGCCGAGGTTTCGGAAGCATCGGCCATCCGCGCTCCGTTTGCAGCATGTGAACATGCAGTGGTTAACATGGGAGCCCGAATCACCGGAGCCACCACTCTCGGCCCGTTTTGCAAAGTGGGCGGCGAGCTCAATAATGTGGTAATGATTGGCTTCAGCAACAAGGCTCACGACGGATTCCTCGGCAATGCCGTTATTGGCGAATGGTGCAACATCGGTGGCGGGACCACCGCTTCGAACCTCAAGAACGACTACACCGAAATCAAGCTTTGGAACTATCCGGCACAGCGATTCCTCAAGACAGGGCTGCAATTCTGCGGCCTCATCATGGCCGACCATTCCAAAACCGGCATCAATTGCATGTTCAACACTGCAACGGTGCTCGGCGTGGGGGTAAACATCCACGGAGCCGGATTTCCTCGCAACTTCGTTGCATCATTCTCTGAGGGCAGCACATCGGGATTCATCGATGTGCCTATTTCCAAATTCTTTGGCATTGCACAGCGCATGATGGCTCGTCGAAACAAGACACTCGACGAAATCGATCGCAAAATCTTTGAAACCATATACGAATCGGCAGAGAACTATAAATAAGCTCATAATCATATACAATAAGATGAAATATATTGCAAAAATTGCTTTTACCGCTGCCCTGGCGGTTGCATCGCTCGCTGCAAGCGCCCAAGTAAAAATGACGCAATCGCAAAAGCTTAAAATAGCCGAAATGGCTGTGAATGAATACTATGTGGATACCGTCAACGAAGAAAAGCTCGTGGAGGATGCTATCCGGGGCATGCTCAACGAGCTCGACCCTCATTCATCATATTCTACGCCCGAGGAAACCAAGGACCTCAACGAACCGCTCGACGGCAACTTCAGCGGCATAGGCATTCAGTTCAACATGAAGAACGACACCCTATATGTGCTGCAAACCATAGCCGGAGGCCCTTCGGAACGAGTGGGCATCGTTGCCGGCGACCGAATCATCGCAGCCAACGACACAGCCATTGCGGGCGTAAAGATGAAGAACTCCGATATAATGAAACGTCTGCGAGGCCCCAAAGGCACAAAGGTGGAGGTGACTGTGCTGCGACGCAACCAGCCTGAGCCCATCCGGTTCCGCATCACACGCGACGACATTCCCCTGTTCAGCGTCGACGCCGCATATATGATCGACTCAAAGACCGGCTACATCCGTCTGAGCCGATTCGCAAAGACATCATACGACGAGGTTATAGATGCCGCAACAAAGCTGAAGAAGCAGGGAATGAAGCAACTTATCTTCGACATATCTGATAATGGCGGCGGGTATCTGGAAATTGCGACCCAAATTGCCAACGAATTCCTCGACAAGGACCAGATGATTGTGTACACCGAAGGCCGACGCTCGCCACGTCATGAAGAGCGTGCCAACGGCCGTGGAAAATTCCGCGACATCGACCTGGTGGTAGTTGTCAACCAATATTCTGCTTCGGCCAGTGAAATTCTCTCTGGCGCCATTCAGGACTGGGACCGCGGTGTGGTGGTGGGCCGACGCACTTTCGGCAAAGGTCTGGTGCAGCGCCCGTTCCCCTTCCCCGACGGTTCTATGATTCGCCTCACCATTTCGCGTTACTACACCCCCTCGGGCCGATGCATACAGAAACCTTATGGCAAGAACCATGAGGAATACTCAATGGACATATACAACCGCTATACTTCGGGCGAACTTTACAGTGCCGACAGCATCCACTTCAGCGACTCGCTCAAAGTTACCACCTTGCGCAATCATCGTACCATTTATGGCGGTGGAGGCATAATGCCCGACATATTCGTTCCTCTCGACACCACTGAATACTCGAAGTATTACCGCGACATCGTGGCCAAAGGGGTACTTAACCAATACATTATCGATTACGTCGACAAGAACCGGACTGCCATCAAGACAACATACGGCAACTTCAACGATTACGACGCCAAATTCCAGGTTTCCGACGAAATGCTCGAGAATCTGAAGGCCAACGCTCTCAACGACAGCATCGGATTTAACCAAAAGGACTTCGACTCCAGCAAGAGCCTTATTTGCGACATAATGAAGGCTCTCATCGCTCGCGACATATTCGATAATGCCGACTACTACAAGGTGATGAACCACCGCAACAAACTTGTGGCCGAAGCGCTTGCAGTAATCAATGACAAGCAACGCTACAAAACAATAATTTCAGCCCAGAAGAAGCAATAGAATACATAGGCCGGCAGCATTCCAATGGCTGCCGGCCATTATCGCTTCCACAATCATTACCCTGCCCCCAATAATCACGAACAATTGCTATATGGAAAAAGAACGTATACAGTATTTCGACCTGCTCAAAGGCGTAGCCATATTCATGGTAATCATGGGGCACATCATCACCATGTGCATCCGCGGCATCGACTCGGCTTTCCTGTTCAAGCTCATAGCCAATGTGCACATGCCTGTTTTCTTCTTCATCAGCGGATTTCTTTCGTATAAAGAAGGGTTCGCCATGCCCAACATGCTCAAGCGTGCAAGGCAATTGCTGCTTCCCACCGTTGTGGTAAGCGCCACATGGGTGCTATATTTCCCGCACAGTCATCTGCAATCGCCCATCAATTCCACATTTGCTGCCCTATATGCCGACACATGGAAAAACGGTTACTGGTTCACCTTCTGTCTGTTTGAACTCTTCGCGATATATTGCTTGCTGTCGGTAGTCTACCGGAAAGTTACCAACACTGCACTCCAGGTTGCCATTGCAATAGCATTCTATGCCGTAATAGTGCTGCTCAATCCCATCGTCACTGCTTCGGGAGCCGACTATGCCGGCATGGAGGTGATTTCGAGGTTCTTCCCCATTTTCATGATAGGATTTTTCGCGCATCGACACCTCGACATCTACAAGAGGGCCATCAATGGTTCGTGGCCGTTAATAGCAGCCATCGCCATGTTCGTTCCGGCGTTCTACCTGATTGCCTATCCGTGGGAGTTTCCCGAACTGGCTGAATGGAAAAGCATCACCATAGTGATTATGCACTCCGGAGCACTTATCATTGCGCTTACGCTTGCTGCCAGCTGGAGCAGCAAAGAATATACGCCGGGCAACAAGCCATCGTCGTTTGCACGGTTCTTCAGTATGCTCGGCAAGGAGTCGCTCGGAATATATCTGCTTCACTACTTCTTTCTGTTTCCGCTCACTCCGCTACAGGAGCCACTGCGAAACCTTGGACTGCAGTTTGCCCCACTGCTTGCAGTATCGGTAATCGGGGCGTTGATTGTACTCGTCCCCACCCTGCTCACCATCTATCTGCTGCGCCAAAACAAATGGCTGAGCATGATTTTCACCGGCAAATAGCCTCGAACGATTTCCATAGCCCACATAAATACATTACCTTTGTGCAAACCATAAAATCCATGCAATGGAAGTAGTTTACGAAGACAACCATATTATTATCGTCAATAAGGAATCAGGCGAAATCGTGCAAGGCGATAAGACCGGCGACACCCCACTGTCGGAAACCGTAAAACAGTGGATCAAGGAGAAATACGCCAAGCCGGGCAATGTGTTCTGCGGCGTGGTGCATCGCCTCGACCGTCCGGTACGCGGCCTCGTGGTGTTTGCCAAGACCAGCAAGGCATTGGCGCGAATGAACGAGATGTTTCGCAATGGCGATGTCCACAAGACGTACTGGGCCATCACCAAGAACCGGCCACCAAAGGACGAGGACACGCTGGTGCACTACATCACCACCACCGAGCGCAACAACAAATCGTATGCATCCACCGTAGAGAAGCCGGGCTCGCAGAAA
>JBJEKE010000021.1:0-5915 GCA_051878475.1 Muribaculaceae bacterium
CATCGGAGCAAAGCTGCTTAATCTCGTCAATACGGTCGAGCCATCCCGTGCTGCCCGACACCACCGGCACACCGCGGCTGAAGCAACGCAGATAATTGTCGACAGCACTTTTGGGCGAGGTAAACTCAATGGCGATATCAGCCGAGGCAAAAGCCGGGCTGTCGAAATCGTGCTGGTTGTCGGCATCGATGATGCTCACTATCTCATGGCCACGTTCGAGGGCAATGCGTTCGATGATGTGTCCCATCTTTCCGTAGCCTATCAATGCAATTTTCATAAGTAATGCTAATAGTTATTGAGCGGTACACCTGAGCGCCTCCGCTCTGTGAATTATTGTGCGAAGATAATGTATTTCGTTGGCAGTTACAAACTTTATGGCATCGCAGCCGCCGGCATTAACCTATTTTCAGCCAATAACGGCAACCGTAAAGACAATATATTTTGTATTCCATACAAAAATAGATAAATTTGCAACAGTATATCTAACCCTATACCATATACTCATAACACTGCCCCAAGTTCAATGAAGAAAATAGGACTCTTCCCCAAAGTGCTTTGTGCCATTATCGTAGGCTCGTTGCTCGGCATGGTTGCCCCCGAATTCCTGGTAAGGATTTTCAAGACCTTCAACGGCATTTTTGCCCAGTTGCTCAAGTTTATAGTGCCATTGCTGGTGCTCGGTCTGGTTACCCCTTCGATATGCCGTTTGGGCAAGGGCGCCGGCAAGATACTCATCACCGTGATGGGACTGTCGTATATGTCGACCATCTGTGCCGGATTCTTTGCCTATGGCAGCGCAAGCTATCTGCTTCCCCACTATCTGTCGGTGGGCGAAATATCGTCGGCAGCAGCCGCGGCGCAGGAGGTTACCCCCTACATAAGCCTTAAGATACCTCCTGTGTGCGACATCCTCACTGCCCTGTGCCTATCGTTTATGCTCGGCGTGGGAGGAATCTTCACCAACACGCCAGCGCTCAGGAAAGGCTTCGACGAATTTGGCGAGATAGTGAAGCTCACCATCGAGAGGGTGATAATCCCGCTGTTACCTTGGTATATCTTCACCATGATGTGCGAGATGAGTTTCAAGGGACAGCTGAGCATCGTCATGGGCTCGGGAGTGAAGATTATTGCCACAGGAGTGATACTGTCGGTGATATATCTTATAATACAATACTGCATAGCCGCTACCATCGCTGGCAAAAACCCGCTTCGATGCCTCTGGAACATCGTACCGGCCTACCTCACCGGATTCTCCATCTGTTCGAGCTCGGCGGTTATTCCCGTAACCCTGAAATGCGCGCTGAAGATGGGAGTGAAGAAAGAAATTGCCGACTTCACCATACCTCTGTGCGGCACAGTGCACATGTGCGGCTCCACCATCAAGCTCATCACCACCTCGGTGGCTGTGATGTATATGGCCGGAATGGACATCAACTTTGCTCTCATAGCCAACTTTGTGCTGCTTCAGGGCATTGCCGCAGTGGCAGCACCGGGAGTGATGGGAGGTGTGCTGATGGCATCGGTTGGCCTGCTCGAGACGGTGCTTGGCTTCAGCCCCGAACAGAGCGCACTGATGATGACCATCTATCTGGCACTCGACGGCTATGGCCCGGCATGCAACGTCTCGGGCGACGCCGCCATCACCCTCGTGGTTAACCGCTTCTTTGGCGGCAAGAACGTTTCGGCCCCACCATGCGGTACCGACAAGCAATTTGACGAATAACTCTCGCTTTTTGCACAATTTTTATGTTTTTTCTTCTTGCATAATAATTCAAAATAGCATACCTTTACGGCTGTAGGAATTCTCTCCCACAGTGCCCTTTTGGTGGGATATTACTGACCTATAGCAATAGTAAAAGTCCAAAATTCAAATTTTGAAAAAGGAAAGATGTTAGAAGAACTTAAAGAAAAGGTGTTTCGCGCCAATCTCGATTTGGTGAAACACAATCTCGTAATCTTTACTTGGGGCAATGTTTCGGGTATCGACCGCGAAAAAGGGCTGGTGGTGATAAAGCCATCAGGCGTCAGCTACGACAATATGAAAGCATCCGACATGGTGGTGGTTGACCTTGCCACCGGTAAGGTGGTGGAAGGCGATCTCAACCCTTCGTCCGACACTCCCACACATTTGGTGCTCTACCGAACTTTCCCCGAAATAGGAGGGGTGGTCCACACCCACTCAACTTACGCCACCGCTTGGGCACAGGCCGGTAAAGACATCCCGAACATCGGCACCACCCACGCCGATTATTTCCACGACGCAATCCCTTGCACCGACTCGATGACCGAGGCCGAAGTGTGCGGCGATTATGAACTTGAGACCGGCAACGTGATTGTGCGCCGAATAAAGCAGGGCAACATCAATACGGTGCACACCCCGGGCGTGCTGGTGAAAAACCATGGCCCGTTCTCGTGGGGCAAGGATGCCGACCAGGCCGTGTATAACGCCGTGGTGATGGAACAGGTGGCAAAGATGGCTTTCGTATCGTTTGCCGTTAATCCCGACACCACAATGAATCAGCTACTTGTCGAAAAGCACTTCAGCCGCAAGCATGGCCCCAACGCCTACTACGGACAAAAAAAGAAGTAGCCACATTCGTAAATACAAACAGATTATCCTAATAACCAAATAATAACCAATTAAAAACATTAGAACCCATGATTAAAGAATTTGAAAACTACGAAGTATGGTTTGTTACCGGTGCACAACTCCTTTACGGCGGCGATGCTGTCGTTGCAGTCGACGGACACTCGAAAGAGATGGTTGCCGGTCTTAACGAATCGGGACGCCTCCCCATAAAGGTAGTGTATAAAGGCACTGCCAACAGCTCGAAGGAAGTGGCTGAAATATTCGCCGCCGCCAACAACGACAAGAAGTGTGTGGGCGTCATCACATGGATGCACACATTCTCTCCTGCCAAGATGTGGATTCACGGCCTGCAGATTCTCAACAAGCCTCTGCTCCATCTCCACACCCAATATAATGCCGAAATTCCGTGGAACGACATCGACATGGACTTCATGAACCTGAACCAGAGCGCTCATGGCGACCGCGAATTCGGCCATATCGTTTCACGCATGCGCATTCGCCGCAAACTCGTGGTAGGCTACTGGAAAGATGCCGCTACACAAGACCATATCGCCGTTTGGGAACGCGTGTGTGCCGCTTGGGCCGACTCGCAGGATATGCTCATCATCCGCTTCGGCGACCAGATGAACAACGTGGCCGTTACCGACGGCGACAAAGTGGCTGCCGAACAAACTCTCGGCTACCATGTTGACTATATGCCTTTCAGCGACGTGATGCCGTTCTTCGACAAGGTGGCCGACGCCGATGTTGATGCTCTCGTGGCTGAATACTTCAAGCTCTACGAACACGATGCTACCCTCGAAGACAAGAACACCGAAGAATACAAGAAAATATGGAACTCAGCCAAGGCTGAACTCACTCTGCGCGCCGTGCTTACCGCTAAGGGAGCCAAGGGCTTCACAACTAACTTCGACGACCTCGGCGACTACAACGTCGATGTCACCGGACGTGGATTCGACCAAATTCCGGGCCTCGCTTCACAGCGCCTGATGGCCGAAGGATATGGTTTCGGTGCTGAAGGCGACTGGAAATCGGCTGCTCTCTACCGCTCGGTATGGGTAATGAGCCAGGGTCTGCCAAACGGCTGCTCGTTCCTTGAGGACTACACCCTTAACTTCAACGGCGAACAGAGCTCCATCCTTCAGGCTCATATGCTCGAAGTATGTCCGCTCATCGCCGCTCAGCGTCCGCGCCTCGAAGTGCACTTCCTCGGCATCGGCATCCGCAAGACTCCTACCGCACGCCTGGTATTCACCTCGAAAGTGGGCACTGGCGTTACCGCTACCGTTGTCGACCTCGGCAACCGCTTCCGCCTCATCGTCAACGACGTTAAATGCATCGAGCCAAAGCCGCTTCCAAAGCTCCCGGTTGCATCGGCACTCTGGATTCCACAGCCTAACTTCGAAGTTGGTGCCGGCTGCTGGATTTATGCCGGCGGTACTCACCACAGCTGCTTCTCGTACGACCTTACCGACGAATACTGGCAGGACTACGCCGAAATTGCCGGAATCGAGGCTCTATTCATCACCGAAAAGACCACTGTCGACGACTTCCGCAAGGAACTCCGCTTCAACGAGGTTTACTATATGCTTAACAAAGCGCTGATGTAATTTATTGAATATCAACTGATATAAGGAGGAGTTCACTCTCAAAGGCGGCTCCCCCTTATATCGTTTAAATACACATATCTTAATATGACCGCAAAAGATACCATCATACAAGGCAAAGCCATCCTGGGCATTGAGTTCGGCTCTACCAGAATAAAGGCTGTACTTATCGACGAAAACAACAAGCCTATTGCCCAAGGCAACCACGAATGGGAAAACCAGCTCGTCGACGGCCTCTGGACCTACAGCATCGACGCCATATGGCATGGCGTGCAAGACTGCTACGCCAACCTGCGCAAAGATGTGCTGGCCCAATACGGCTGCGAAATCCATTCGCTCGCCGCGCTGGGATTCTCGGCAATGATGCACGGCTACATGGCTTTCGACAAGGCACAGAACATCCTGGTTCCGTTCCGCACCTGGCGCAACACCAACACTGCCAAGGCTGCCGCAAAGCTATCGGAACTCTTCATTTACAACATTCCGTTGCGCTGGAGCATCTCGCACCTCTATCAATGCATCCTCAACGGCGAGGAGCATGTGCCAAGCATCGATTTCATAACCACACTTGCCGGATATGTACACTGGCAGCTCACCGGTGAGAAAGTGCTCGGAATAGGCGATGCCTCGGGTGTGCTCCCCATCGACCCTGCCACACGCAACTACGACGCCGCCATGGTGGAGAAGTTCAACAAGCTCATCGAGCCTAACGCTCTGCCCTGGACTCTCAACGACATACTGCCAAAGGTTCTCCTCGCCGGACAACCAGCCGGAACACTCACCGAAGAGGGCGCCCGCAGGCTCGACGTGAGCGGCAACCTGAAGCCCGGCGTGCCGCTGTGCCCGCCCGAAGGCGATGCCGGCACAGGCATGATGGCCACCAACGCCGTGAAGCAGCGCACCGGCAACGTATCGGCCGGCACCTCATCGTTCTCGATGATAGTGCTCGAAAAGGACCTCTCGCGCCCTTACGAGATGATTGATATGGTAACCACCCCCGACGGCAGCCTCGTGGCAATGGTGCACTGCAACAACTGCACCAGCGACCTTAACGCCTGGGTGAACATTTTCAAGCAATATAACGAGCTGATGGGCATTCCCGTCGACATGAACGAGATTTACGGCCGACTGTACAACTGCGCCCTTACCGGCGACGCCGACTGTGGCGGCTTGCTGGCTTACAACTACTTCTCCGGCGAGCCTATCACCGGCCTGGCCGAAGGACGCCCGCTGTTTGTCCGCTCGGCTACCGACAACTTCTCGCTCGCCAATTTCATGCGCGCCAACCTGTATGCCTCGGTGGGTGTGCTGAAAATCGGCAACGACATCCTCTTCAACGACGAAAAGGTGGAAGTTGACCGCATAACAGGCCACGGCGGCCTGTTCAAAACCAAGGGAGTGGGCCAGCGAGTGCTCGCCGCCGCCATCAACTCGCCTATCTCGGTGATGGAAACTGCCGGCGAAGGCGGTGCATGGGGCATTGCCCTGCTGGGCGCTTTCATGGCCAACAACACCGAACAGCTTAACCTGGCCGACTGGCTCGATGCAAAAGTGTTTGCCGGAGCTGTGGGCGAGGAAATCAAGCCAACGGCCGAAGATGTTGAAGGATTCAACAAATGGATTGAAGCCTACAAGAAAGGCCTTGCCATTGAGCACGCTGCAGTAGAAAACAAATAACAAACCACAACAACGATTACTGATGAAACGAAGATTCACTA
>JBJEKE010000022.1:0-5904 GCA_051878475.1 Muribaculaceae bacterium
TCCTCGGTGTAGTATTCAAAGAAGCGTCCGCCCAGAGGGTCGCGCAGAATATTGCAACCCGGACCGAGAAGCACGCCACGATGCATGGCACGGGCCTCCTCGCCCATCACTTCTCCAGCACGCTCCACCACTTCAGGATTCCATGTAGCGCCAAACAACACGCCGCAAGGAAATGCGGTGGTGCCAATCTGCGCATTCGGGCCGCGAGGTCCGTCGCAGCAAGCCACATCGGGGATGCCGAGACGGTCGAGGCCATAGAATCCGGTAGGGATACCATAGCAGAAGTGCACCTTCTCCTCAAGTGTCATTTGCTTAATCAAAGCATCAATGCGCGCCTCGTCGGCAGCATCGATTTTTCCGGCAGCCTGCATAGCATAGCTCATCAATGCCACGCCCACAAGCAATAAGATTTTTCTCATGTCGATATTGTTTTCAGTTATTACGGTAATTGCTTTAATGATTACAAAATTATGCAAAAAGCAGGTTCGAGAGTTATCAATATATGTTCAAAAAATTGCTTGAATGTTTCACAGACGGTCCAAAATTACTGCATTTGTATCACGCACACCATATCGCTGGCGAATGAATGTAAACGCTTCCCTCATTATACCAATTTTGACGAAAAACGGATAAAAGCCAAAACAAGCCAATAAAGTAACTTCGCCGCCGAATAATCAGAGAACAACAATAATCAATTCACTAAAAAATGAATTAGAAGATGAAAAAATCAGTAATGATATCGACAGGACTCACAATTCTGTCTTTATTCCTGGCCTCGTGCTCTCAACAGCAACAAGCACAGCAAGGCGCACAGTACGAGACTATGCAGGTGACTGCAACCGACAAGGCCGTGAGCAACTCATACTCGGCCACCATCCGTGGCCGTCAAGACATCGACATCATGCCACAAGTTAGCGGCACCATTCAGCGGCTATGTGTTGCCGAAGGCGATATCGTAAGAAAAGGACAATTACTCTTTGTTATCGACCAAGTGCCATACAAAGCAGCACTTGAGGTGGCTAATGCCAATATGGCAACCGCCAATGCCGAACTGAAAACAGCGCAGCTCAACCTTGAGAATGGCCGAATGCTCCACGAGAAGAAAGTGATATCGCAATCGAACCTGCAAACTATCGAAAATGCCTATAACTCAGCCAAAGCAATGGTGGCACAGGCATCGGCGCAGCTAACCAATGCCCGCAACAATCTGTCGTATACCGAAGTGAAAGCCCCATGCAACGGAGTAGTGGGCACACTTCCGTTCCGTGTCGGAGCGTTAGTGGGACCTTCGATGCCTCAGCCTCTCACAACCATCAGCGACAACTCTACAATGTATGTATATTTTTCCATGACCGAAAACCAGCTGCTGGCTCTCACCAAGAAACATGGCTCGATGGCTAATGCACTGAAAGAGATGCCCGAAGTGGAGCTTCAGCTCAACGACGGCTCGATATATGAACAAAAAGGAAGAATTGAAAGCATCAGCGGAGTTATCGACAGGCTGACCGGCTCGGTAACCGCCCGTGCCGTGTTCGACAACTCCTCGCGATTGCTACACAGCGGCGCCTCGGGAGCAGTAATTATACCGTCATCCTACCAGAACGTGATTGTAATTCCGCAGGAAGCCACAGTGAAGGTTCAAGACAAGGTGCTGGTGTATAAGGTCGTTGACAATATTGCTAAATCGACATTGATAAAAATAGCCGAAACCAACGACGGCCGCGAGTACATCGTACTCGACGGAATTACCGTTGGCGATGAGATTGTAAGCAAAGGTGTAGGACTTTTGAGAGAAGGAACAAAAGTGAAATAACAAACCGTATCAACGACAATGAAAGGTAACGTATTCATCAAAAGGCCAGCGATGGCCATATCGATTTCGATTGCGATATTAGCCGTGGGGCTCATATCTCTCTTCTCTCTCCCAGTCGAACAGTATCCCGACATTGCACCTCCGACAATCATGGTTTCGGCCACATATACCGGAGCCGATGCCGACGCCGTGATGAACTCAGTGGTGATGCCCCTTGAGGAAAGCATCAATGGTGTGGAAAACATGATGTACATCACTTCGAGCGCATCAAACGACGGCTCTGCTATGATTACCGTGTACTTCAAACAAGGCACCGACCCCGACATGGCACAGGTAAACGTTCAGAACCGTGTAAGCCAAGCGCAGGGCTTGCTTCCCGCCGAGGTTACGAAAATCGGCGTAACCACATTAAAACGACAGACGAGCTTCCTACAGATTGGCTCACTGGTTAGCGACGGACGCTACGACCAGAACTTTCTGTCGAACTACCTCGACATTAACGTGATTCCACGGCTGAAACGTGTTAGCGGTGTGGGCGAGGTGATGGCTCTTGGTGACACTTACAGTATGCGAATATGGCTGAAGCCCGATGTTATGGCACAATATGGCCTTATACCAAGCGACATCACAGCTGTATTGGGTGAGCAGAACATTGTGGCTCCTACAGGTGCATTGGGCGAAAATTCAAAAAACGTGTACCAGTACACTTTAAAGTACAAAGGACGTCTGAAAAGCGTGGAGGAGTTCAAGAACACCGTTGTCCGCTCAAATGCAGACGGCTCCACTCTGAAACTGAAAGATGTTGCGACTGTTGAGCTTGGAACACTTTCAAGCGCTTTCATAAGCGAGATGGACGGTAAACCTTGCTGCCCATATATCATCTTTCAGACAGCCGGCTCGAACGCCACCGCTGTAAACCAGACCATCGACAAAGAAATTGCCGAAACAGCAAAAACATTGCCGGCAGGTACCGAGTTCGTAACA
Organism: Muribaculaceae bacterium; assembly: GCA_051878475.1. Taxonomy (GTDB): domain Bacteria; phylum Bacteroidota; class Bacteroidia; order Bacteroidales; family Muribaculaceae; genus SFRY01. The sequence continues at coordinate 2,798 of JBJEKE010000022.1, forward strand.
CTGATGAGCTCGAACGATTTCCTCTTCGAATCAATCTACAATGTGGTTGAAACCCTCATTATTGCCATCATACTGGTAATTCTGGTTGTATACTTCTTCCTTCAGGACTTTAAGAGCACGCTCATTCCATCGATATCTATTATAGTTTCATTGATTGGCACATTTGCTTGTCTAGTTGCAGCCGGATTCAGTCTTAACATTCTCACAATGTTTGCACTCGTGCTTGCAATCGGCACGGTTGTCGACGATGCCATTGTGGTAGTTGAAGCTGTGCAATCGAAATTCGATGCCGGATACACTTCGCCTTACAAAGCAACAAAAGATGCAATGTCCGACGTAACCATGGCCATTATATCATGTACTTGCGTTTTCATGGCTGTTTTCTTACCTGTAACATTCATGGGCGGAACATCCGGCATCTTTTACACTCAGTTCGGTATAACAATGGCCACTGCCGTAGGCATTTCCATGATATCGGCTCTTGTGCTCTGCCCCGCACTTTGTGCACTGATAATGCGTCCGAGCGACGGCACAAAAAGCGCCAAGAGCATCAATGGACGGGTGCGTGCCGCCTATAATGCCTCATTTAACGCCGTTCTGGGCAAATACAAGAAAGGTGTGATGTATGCCATACACCACAAATGGATTATATGGTCGTCGCTGGCCGCCACTTGCGTACTTCTGTATTGGCTTATGTCGACCACAAAGACCGGTCTGGTGCCACAGGAGGACCAGGGTGTGATGATGATTAACGTCAACGCATCGCCTGGAAATACCCTTTACGAAACCGGGAAAGTAATGGACAAGGCCGAAGAGGTGCTGAAAAGCATTCCGGAAATCGAGCATTATGCCCGTGTTGCTGGCTACGGACTAATATCCGGACAAGGCACTTCATATGGCACCATTATCGTGCGTCTGAAGGACTGGGACCTGCGCAAAGGCAGCGACCACACAGCCGACGCAGTGTCGGCAAGGCTTAACGCCCAGCTTGCCAAACTCAGCGAAGCACAGATGTTCACTTTCCAGCCGGCAATGATTCCAGGATACGGTATGGGCAACTCGCTCGAGCTAAACATTCAAGACAAATCGGGAGGCGATATGGATACATTCTACGCCACAACAATGCAATTTCTTGGAGCGCTGAACCAGCGACCCGAAATAGCAATGGCATATACATCCTATGCCATGAACTTCCCCCAGATATCTGTAGATATCGATGCTGCAAAATGCAAACGCGCCGGCATATCCCCAGCTTCGGTGCTTGATGCATTGGGAAGCTATTGTGGTGGAGCCTACATATCCAACTACAATGAATTCGGGAAAGTGTACCGCGTGATGATGGAAGCCGACCCTTCGTTCCGTCTCGACAAGCACGCCCTCGATAATATGTTTGTACGCAACGGCTCGGAAATGGCACCTCTCAGCCAATTTGTTACTCTCACCGATGTCCTTGGAGCTGATGTGCAAAACCGATTCAACCTCTACAGCTCCATTACTGCACAAGTCAGCCCCGCTGAAGGATATTCATCGGGCGAAGTGCAAAAGGCAATAGCAGAAGTGGCCGAAATTTCGCTTCCCTCGGGATATGGATATGAATATGGAGGCATGGCGCGCGAAGAGGCCGAAAACAGCGGCAACAAGACTGCATTTATCTATGCAATCTGCGTGTTCCTCATCTACCTTATCCTCGTGTGTCTTTACGAGAGTTTCCTCATACCGTTTGCGGTCATTCTTTCTGTGCCATTCGGTCTGATGGGCTCGTTCCTGTTTGCCAAATGCATCGGGCTGGAAAACAACATATATCTGCAAACCGGTGTAATCATGCTTATCGGTCTGCTTGCCAAGACAGCCATCTTAATCACTGAATATGCCATCGAGCGCCGTCGCAAAGGCATGGGAATCATTGAATCAGCATATTCGGCAGCGCAAGTACGCCTCCGCCCTATTCTGATGACTGTACTCACCATGATTTTCGGCATGTTACCACTGGTATTCTCGACTGGTGCCGGCGCCAACGGCAACTCCTCACTTGGTATAGGCGTGGTTGGTGGTATGTCGGTGGGCACCATTGCATTAGTGTTTGTGGTACCAGTGCTCTACATAGTTTTCGAATTCCTTCAAGAAAAAGTACGGAAGCCCCTTCATGAAGAAGCCGACCAACAGGTAATGCTCGAAGCTGAACGCAACATCCGCGAAAAGTCAAGCAATGAATCAATAAAATAACTATCACATGAAACATAACATATATATCATTCTGCTATTGCCTATGCTACTTGCCAGCTGCGGCATATACACCAAATATGAGAAAGTCGACGCGGTTCCCGAGAATCTGTTCGGCGTCGCCGACTCCATCGCTGTCGACACAGCCGGCATGGCAGCTATGCCTTGGCGCGAACTGTTCACCGACCCAATGCTGCAAAACCTAATCGATGAAGGACTGCACAACAATTCTGACCTCGGTGCAGCACAGCTGCGCATTGATGAGGCCGAAGCCACTCTGCGCAGCGCCCGGTTGGCTCTGTTACCATCGTTTGCACTGGCTCCACAAGGCACTATCAGCAGTTTCGATGGAGGTAAGGCCACTAAGGCATACTCTCTGCCGCTCACCGCAAGCTGGGAACTCGACGTGTTCGGACGGATGCGCAATGCACGCAAACAGGCTAATGCACTATATCAACAGAGCATCGACTACAAGCAAGCCGTCCACTCACAACTCGTGGCCGGAATTGCCAATACCTACTACACTCTGCTGATGCTCGACAGCCAGCTACAGATTGCCACCGACACAAGGCAATCGTGGCAAAACACCGTTGAATCAACACAGGCACTGGTGGATGCCGGAATGGCAAACAGTTCGGCAGTCGACCAGATGATGGCTGCAACGCAGGGCATCGACATTACTATTCTTGACCTGAAAGAGCAGATAAACCAGGCCGAAAACAGTATGGCAAAGCTGCTGCACTCATCGCCACGGCACATTGAGCGCTCGTCGCTCGATGTGCAGACGATGCCTGACAATGTTGCAATAGGCCTTCCAATCGACATTCTCTCCCACCGTCCCGATGTAAGAGCTGCCGAACGTCAGCTGGAACAGGCTTTCTACGGCG
>JBJEKE010000023.1:0-5899 GCA_051878475.1 Muribaculaceae bacterium
CGGATGGTAGTGAGCAAAGCGTTGAGCTCTTCGTTCTCGATGCTGAGAGGATATTGCTCCTCAACACGGACGATGAAGTCGGAAAGGACATTCATATAGTTGGTGAAAGCAGCAAACGGAGTGTCGTAAGGGCTGTAGTGCGAGTGAACCGAACCATCGTTGAAGTGCTTGGTGCACATATAATAGAAATGGTCGCTTGCCTGAAGATAGTACCAGTCCTGCTTTAGTTTGCGGTCCTCACAAAGGCGCACGCGTTCGGCAATGCTGTATAGCTTGTGGAAGGCTTCGTTCTGAAGGTTGTTGCCGAGCCATGCGCTGGTGTCGCGAGCTTCGTCGGCCCATGACATAGGAGTAGGCACCGACAACTGAGCCACAGGCTTGAGTTTCGAGATAGCCTCCGACGGAGTGATGAAGTTCACATCGTTTTCGAAAGCGAAGCGAGGCAAAGCCTTGAGGAATTCAAATATACCGGTTTCACGGGGCTGAAGCTCGCCAAGTGTTTCGTAGTTCATAAAGAGGTTGACGATTTGCTCTTCCTGAGGCAGGCTGTTAATCCAGTTGATGAATTTGTCGGCTGTCAGAGGATATTCGTTCCATTCCGAGTTGCTGAAACGGAAAGAGATATCGTCGGAGAATCGAGAATTCTTGAGCAGAAGTTTCAGCTTAGGAGCAGAAACCGAGCTATAGAGATAGTTAGGTGACTTCCAACCGAGGATATGCTTTGCCCCGTCGGCAATCATACCCTTGAATCCCATAGCATAAACCATAGAGGCAATATCGTCGCTGTATATAAGCTCGGTGTTGCGGAACACCTTTGGCGTTACGCCAAACAGTTGCTGAATCTTTTCGTCGTGGGCAGCTACCTGCAGGCGGAACTCTTCGGGGTCGCTGAGCGATGAAAGCGAGTGGGCATAGGTTTCAGATAGGAATTCCACACATCCTGTTGCAACAAGTTCCTTCATCGAGTCGATGAACTCAGGCACAAATTGTTCAAATTGCTCCAGAGCAGTACCGGAGATAGAGAAAGCCACCTTGAACTTTTTGCCGTAGGTATTTATCATCTCCTTGATGGTTTCGTTGGCAGGGAGATAAGAGCGCTGTGCAATACGGGTTACGATGTCATCGTTCATGAAATCGTCGTAATAGTAATGGTCGTTACCGATATCGAAGAAACGATAATTGCGCAGACGGAACGGCTGATGTATTTGAAAATAGAAACAAATTGATTTCATATTATAATCGGTTTATATTTTTTTAGAATGAATGGTTGATTGTCTTTTTATAAATGTCGATAACTTTAGCACCCGCTTTTTTCCACTGTATAGTGTCGATTTCGGCAAGGCCACTCTCGCGGAGGTGCTTATACATAGCCGGATAGGTTATGATAGAGTAGATTGCATCGGCCATAGCGTCGATGTCCCAGTAGTCGGTCTTTATGACATTGGTAAGGATTTCGGCACAACCGGATTGCTTAGAGATAATCGACGGAACACCCATCTGCATAGCCTCGAGTGGAGAGATACCGAATGGCTCAGACACCGATGGCATGATGTAAACATCGCTGGCCTTTAGCATCTCGTACACCTGACGGCCCTTTAGGAAGCCTGTGAAGTGGAAACGGTCGGCAATGTCGCGGTCGGCCACCAGACGAATCATCTTTTCCATCATATCGCCGCTGCCTGCCATAACGAAACGCACGTTGTGCTTCTTCTGGAGCACTTTTGCAGCAGCCTCGACAAAATATTCAGGCCCTTTCTGCATTGTAATTCGGCCAAGGAATGTAACCACTTTCTCCTTTGGTTTCTGCACTTCGATGCTGCGTAGTTCCTGGCTGAGAGGCTCAACGGCATTGTGCACGGTAGTCACCTTGGCTGGATTTATGCCGTATTTTTCGATAACCGTCTGGCGGGTGAGGTTGCTGACGGTGATGATGTGGTCGGCATGCTCCATACCATCTTTTTCAATGGCGAACACGGTAGGATTTACATTTCCACGGGAGCGGTCGAAGTCGGTAGCGTGGACGTGGATAACGAGCGGCTTGCCAGTTACCTGCTTGGCATGTATGCCGGCCGGATAGGTGAGCCAGTCGTGGGAGTGGATAATGTCGCAATCGACAGTGCGGGCAATGACTCCGGCAACAATCGAGTAGTTGTTGATTTCCTCGAGCAGATTGTCGGGGTAACGGCCGGAGAATTCAATGCAACCGAGGTCGTTGACATTGATATAACGGAAATCGCCATAAATGTGGCTACGCAAATCGTAATAGAGCTGAGGGGTCATAACGTTGCCAATGCGTTTGTCGACGTAGTCGCTGAAAACTTCGCGATACACCACCGGCACGCAGTTGGCACCGATAATCTTTGCAAACCCCTTTTCTTCATCGCCATAAGGCTTAGGAATTACGAAAGTAATATCCATATCACCATTCTCATGCATGCCTTTTGTGAGGCCATAGCTGGCGGTACCTAAACCACCGAGAATGTGAGGCGGGAACTCCCACCCAAACATTAATGCTTTCATATACTAATTGAAATAGGTTTCTGACTAAGGTTACTTATCAATGATGTGCAGGTTCTTGAACAATCGCAGCACTTCAACCACACCTGCCACGTTCATGGCATAGCTGATGGCGCCACGGCCCACAAACGGTGGGTTTCCGTCGTAGAGCTCAGAGAGCGAACCGATGCAGCCCTCGGTCATTTCGGCTTCGTAACCAATCATCATTCGTTCGATGAACGAGATGCGCTGTATACCGAACACCTTTATATAAGCCGATGCATAGAACGAGATGAGCCATGGACGAACAGTGCCTTGGAAATAGGCATATTCGCGCTGTTCGGGAGTACCGAGGTATGTAGGGCTGTAGCCGTAGCTTTTCGGGCTGAGAGTTCGAAGGCCTTTTGGCGTGAGGAGTTCACGAGTGACCACATCGAGCACCGATTTGCGCTGACGCTTGTCGAGCGGCGAGTAGTCGAGACCGATAGCTATACACATGTTTGGGCGCACACTCAGGTCGACATAATAACCGTCGACATAATCGTAGAGGTATCCGAAATCGTTGTAGAAAGTGTTTACGAATGATTCGCCACACTTCTGGGCTATTGCATTCCATTTTTCTACCTGCTCGTTCATCTCTTCTACTCCTTCAAACAATTGGGCTGCGAACCGGAGTGCATTGTACCACAGAGCGTTGAATTCAACAAGATAACCGCTGCGGGCAATAATTGGGGAGCCGTCGGGGTGAGAAGAGTCCATCCACGAAACGGGGCGTAGCTTGCCGTTGGTGGACACCATGCCGTTATCGTTATAGAACAGGTTGGGATGAGTGTTGCTCAGGACATATTCAACGACGTCGGCAACGTATTTGCCGAATTTCTTGCGGGTTGATTCAATGTCGAATTTCTTGGCATGAGCCTGAACCGCCCACACCGACCAAAGCGGCACGTCGGGGAGGTCGATAAGTTCAATGTTCTTGTCGAGCTTGCCATCGCGCATGAAATTGTACATGGCATCGATAGCCGACTTCATTATCTCGTCGTATTCCACAGGGTGGGTAACTGCCAGAGTGGCACCCGGCAGGGCAATGAATTCGTCGCGGGCGCGCACCTTGAACCAAGGATAACCGGCTACGAGATACATTCCATCGCTGTTCTTCAGATAGAACTGCTTGGCAGAGTTCTTGAGGCAGTTGTAGAAGCTGAAACGTGGGGTGCGTGATTTTACCTCGGCCTCATAGAGTTTGCTGAAATTACGGGTATTCGATTCTGAGATACCTGCCGAGAAATAAATCGACTCGCCCTTCTTTATCGGAAGTTGGAAATAACCCGGAACGAACTGGTCCTCGGTGTACGGGATGCCACGGTCTTCGTCCTTTGGGTATTCCATGCCTTTATACCATGTTGGACAGAACACAAACTCCGGCTTGTGGTTAAACTGCATGTACAATGTTGGATAGCCCTCATACATCTTGCATGCGATACCGTTGGCACATTCGGTGTAGCCTTGGTTTGCCATTCCGTTTGCCATACAGAGAGAGTTGGCATTGCGGAAAGCGAGGAAAGGACGGAACTGCAGGACAGTGGGAGAATGAGCCTCGAGGAGCGTGTATTTGATTATGATACGGTTTTCATGGGAAATAAATACTTTTTCCTTGGTCATGATAACACCGCCCACGCGATATGTGAGCTTTGGCACACTTTCGCAATCGAATTCACGAATGTACTTGTGGCCATTAGGGCTGAAGCAGTTACCTTGATACTTATGAAGGCCCAGGTTGAAAGGAGCGCCATGCTGAATGACAGTTTCATCGAGCGAAGACAGCAGCACATGGTTCTCATTGCCCAACTCAGGGATAGGGATAACCAACAACCCGTGTTGCTTACGGGTGTTGCAACCTACAATTGTTGTACAATGATACGCACCTGACTGATTGGTCCTCAACATTTCCTTTGGCAAGGACTGCTCAAGGTTAATCATCAGATTCTTATCAAATTTCAAGTAGCTCATAAATAAAATTATAGAGTGTTTTATATTTGGTTAATTATTCTATATCGGTATATCAATTTGTATTGCCGTGTATGCCACGAATTTATACAAATAAAAGGTAATGTGCAATTTTTTTTTGAAAAAATGCAATGAGAGAAAATAAGTAAAATAAAAAGATGCTATATAGCATAATTTAAGATGCATGAAAGAGTGTCAATGACATATATGACAAAATGTCCAGTCGCTCGAATTGGCACAGAATATGCGATAAAGAGAAGAGCAAAACAAAAGCAAATTTAAACTTAAAACAAAATAGAATTATGCAAATCAAACCATTATCCGACAGAGTTCTTATTGAAGCTGCAGAAGCAGTAGAAAAGACAGTAGGCGGCATCATCATTCCGGATTCGGCAAAGGAGAAACCGCTCAAGGGCACAGTAGTTGCGACAGGCAACGGTACAAAAGACGAAGAAATGATTGTAAAGGTAGGCGACACCGTTCTTTACGGCAAGTACGCAGGCACCGAGATTGAATTCGAGGGTAAGAAATACCTGATGATGCGTCAGTCTGACATTTTGGCAATCATTGGATAATAACAACAAAACATTATTAAATAAAGGAGAAAGAAATCATGGCAAAAGAAATAAAATTCAACATTCAGGCACGCGAAGAGCTTAAGAAAGGCGTAGACGCATTGGCCGACGCAGTAAAAGTGACACTTGGTCCTAAGGGCCGCAATGTAATCATCGAAAAGAAGTTCGGTGCACCACACATCACCAAGGATGGAGTGACAGTGGCCAAGGAAGTTGAACTTGAAGATGCCTTCCAGAACATGGGAGCACAGCTCGTGAAGGAAGTAGCCTCGAAAACCGGCGACGACGCCGGCGATGGCACAACCACTGCAACAGTGCTCACGCAGGCAATCGTTGCCAACGGCTTGAAGAACGTTACAGCCGGTGCAAACCCGATGGATCTTAAGCGAGGAATCGACAAAGCCGTGGCCAAGGTGGTTGAAGGCATCAAGGCCCAGGCACAGGAAGTTGATGACGACTTAGAGAAGATTGAAAATGTTGCCCGTGTATCGGCCAACAACGATGCAGAAATAGGTCAGCTAATAGCCGAGGCAATGCGCAAGGTGAAGAAGGAAGGCGTAATCACAGTGGAAGAGGCCAAGGGCACCGACACTCACGTTGATGTAGTGGAAGGCATGCAGTTCGACCGCGGCTACATCTCGCCATACTTCACCACCAACACCGAGAAGATGGAATGCGAAATGGAAAACCCATACATTCTGCTCTTCGACAAGAAGATTTCGGCGCTGAAGGATATGCTTCCAATACTCGAGGAATCGGCAAAGAGTGGCCGTCCGTTGCTCATCATCGCCGAGGATGTTGACAGCGAAGCTCTTGCAACG